>JBJDZF010000269.1:0-13389 GCA_051867855.1 Eubacteriales bacterium | reverse complement strand
TCCCTCAAGTCAAAATACCTACTCTGCGAAAGATTTGCCCATTCACAGTGATACATCTAATGGTGGTTTGTTAATTACACTACATAAACGCAAGAAAAATTGGCCTTTCTAGGATTAGTTGGAAACATCTCCATGATGTATTCCGGTGCCAAATGTTTTTGTATCGGCACTTATAATTTTTCCGTGACACGTTATCCCCCGACATAGTTAATTTTGAATAAATAGGAGAATTTACAATGAAACAAATTGTTATTGAAATGAATGATGATGAGTTTGAGCAGTTAAAAAGCATTTTGAATGATGTGAATATACATAATGTTGTAAAAATGTGCTTAAAACGTATTGTAAATGAAGAATCTATTGATTTTCTTTTTTCTGACTCAAAGTATATCTCAAATACTACACCAACTTTAATTCGCAAACCCATCTCTCCGCATCGACCTGCACTATGTCAAAACCAAATGGGTAAGGAACAGGCCATAAGTATTTTCAGAGAGCATGGCCATTATCTCAAAATAAATAATACAACCTTTGCCTCAATAAACACTTCCGTAGATTCTTATTGGGCAAATCCTAACTATTCTTTACTAAAAAGAGAATGGGCTTTGATTTTAAATGATTGGGGAAAGCGCATTTTATATCTAATCATAATACCGCCAAATTCAATTGATAAATCACAACTTGTTGCAAGAAACGATCGCAATGCATTTAACATAGAAATCGAATATAATGATCAATTATTTACGGACAAAAGAAGCGGATATAGTTTTAAACAGTTTTTAGCAGATGAAATTAATTATTGATGTAAAAAGCATCGATAACAATTCGATATTTCCTTATAGCACAATAATTTTCAAAGATTATAATGTGGCATAATTGTACGGGAGTAAATTCCGTTTGTTTCCGTAAAAATTGGATATTATTCAAGAAAGTTAAGCGATATTATCTCTCAAAGAAGAAAACTGGTGGAGTATTATTAATCCGAATTTTATCGGTTTGGAGGATTATATGTATAGTTATAAGCTAAACAATTCATACACAGTGTGTGTTTTCCGGGAAGAAAGATGCAGTACATATTCAAATACTGCCTCTAGGTCATACGTTTGTCCGGGCAAAATAAGAAAAGCAAAATTGGCTGAAAGAAGCCTGCTCCAACCATTGCCTGTTAATTCTCTTGTCAGGCACAAATTATATGGGATAGGAAAAGTGATAGGTACCGATAAATACGGGTATATGACCGTCTCTTTTGCTTCAAAAACAACTCGGTTTGTTTATCCGGATGCCTTTAAATACGGATGTCTGACAAGAGTTCAATAGGAGGTCGGCAAATGGAATGTATTATAATTATATTAGACCTTCTATTAACCGTAATTGCATATTTGTCTTTCCCCGCTATATACAGGTTGAAAAAAGGAAGAATACCTGCCAAAAAGGCTACACGGATGTCGCTTATTAATTCAATCGTTTGTGCTGTCGTAATTGAAGCCCTTCAAACATTTTTAATTTTTGCCGATGATCCTGAATATCGACCGAATTTTTTACCTGCAATATTATATTTCGGCATTGCCAAAGCGATCTTGCAGGAAAAGAATACCGAAAAAAGAAAGCCAAAATAAGTAAAAATTTCGGTTTGTTCCACTTGAAAAAACAAGAAAAATATGGTATAATTGCGGTGTAGAAAACCTACCATGAGAGCGACGTAGCCTATCCGTTTTTCACGGCAGTCGAAAGCGGTTAAACTTATGTTTCGCTCGCTCCTCTCTGTATTACGGTTCTGTCTGTTCTGACCGGATGACAATGCCGAGAGAGGAGGTAAGCCCGATGAAGCGTGTAAAAGCAGGTTGCGTTCTTCAGACGCTTGTATTCATGCAAAAGGAAGATTGCGGCTTCAGCCGTGAATCCCAGCTTGAATACAACCGCCAGGAGGTCGAAAAATATAAGAAAGACCTCGAGAAGAACCATACCCGTTACCGGATCACTGAAGTGTCGGAACAACCCGACAGTTCAATTATCGTTCGCGTCAAAAAACAGCTCAACGATAAGACCGATGTCAGCGAATATTTTGATTGACCGAAAGGTACAGCCGTCCGAGCCTTCGGGCGGCTGTAATTTTACAAAAATCGGGGGTAGTTAACATGGAAACCATGGAAATGATAAAAGAAAAAATAAACAGTTTGGCGCAGTCGCAGGAGATTGTCCATATCAATGTCTCAATCACGCACCCGAGAGTGCGTCTGAAGAATGTCGCCGTTAAGGTGGTGGGGACCTATTCTAATGTGTTCAGAATCGAAGAAATAGGGCATATTCCTCCCAAATATTACTCACTTCAGTATACCGATGTTCTTATAGGTCAAATCAAATTTACGGATTTGAATGAATCGTAACAAAAAACCGGTTAATATCCGCGCTCTCCCATAGTCGCGGCTTATCCCGACACGGATCTTTCGCTTCTTCCCCGCTTTCGTAAAGAGTTCACCCGAATGACCGCACAGCATACTGCAACTTATCGGAAAGAAGGTATCACTTTGATGAAATATATGTTGCAAAACCGTTGGGTTCTTGAAGACAAAAAGCTCTGTTATTACGGACTGCGAAACCGTGTTGATTTGTTTCGCAATTCAGTCCGGCTTTCCGGCAGTCAGCTCAAGATCGTAAAAAAGCTCCCGTGCGAGCTGTCGGATGACCAAAAGAAAATACTGCAACCGTTGCTCGGGAAACAGATAGTCCCCGAAAACGGTTATCGTCCGTCTCCGGACTCTCTGAACAACGCAAGGTTTTGTACATCATGTGTCGCCAACGATTTTATAATTCCGGGCTTGGAATTCGATGAAAACGGACAATGCCCCATGTGCCAGACCGCAAATGATACGGAAGAACTGAAGAGCTTACTTCCTCTCATTGAGGAAATTCCGAGAGCCAAAAAGTCCAGATTTGATGTTGCGGTGTTTTACACGGGCGGCAAAGATTCCGCTTTTCTGCTGTATCATTTGGCAAAACAGAAAGGACTGCGGGTTCTTGCCTTGACATGGGAGATCCCGTTCATGTCGAAAAGTGCGGCAAAGAGCATCGAAAATGCAAAAAAGTGTTTTCCCAATGTTGAATTTATTTCACGCATGATGAACCGCGATGACTTGAACCTCATCTACAAAAAATTATACGAATTGAGCGGAAATACCTGCGCTTGTCCCTCGCTTGCGTATCTGCTCTTTTATCCCGAGCTTGTCGCAAACCGCGTCCCGTATTTTGTGGCGGGAAATGAGCCGGTGCAAATGCTCGGACTGTATTACAACCACATGGCACCGAAAATTGCTTACCGTTTTTCAGACAATCGTGCGCTTTGCGCTCTTGTTAATATCGGACGCCTGCTGACGCTGCGTCCGCCGCTGAAGAAAGGTCAGCTTCAAACGCTTCTTACCATGAAGCAACTGGCTTACGGCGACAATCCCCTCAAAAAGATGTCCGGATATTCCAATCCGCTGGTTTCAAATGTCGTGGAAGCCATACACATGATCCCCGAGCTTCTGCCGCCACTCAAGCGCAGTATACGCAGTTCATCGCGCAACAGGAATATCCCTGCTTTCGTGCATATCGATTTTGACCGTCTGTGCGGGGGAAAATACGATTGGAACAAGGTGAAAAATATCCTGACTGACGAATGCGGCTGGGTAGCACCCGACGATGATAAAAAAGCATTGCATACAAGCTGCAGGATCGAAAAATGTAAGGACTACTCACAGTTTATACGATTTCGAAATTGCCAAAGCAAAATAATACCCTTCAGCGCCATCGAAATATCTCTTGCGAGCAGAAATTGCGGACGAACACGTGAGGAAATGCTTTATGAAGTGGACAATTTACTCGGATTTTCCCTCGGGTCCTTACCCGAATGTGCCGTTATGCGGGATTTGGCGGGGTTAAAAAAATGACCTCTGTTCATTACTTCTCCGGCAGCGGACACAGCCGTGAGGTCGCCGGCTTTTTTGCCGAAAAGCTTCAGACAAATGCCATCGAAATATCCGGAAATGCGCCTGTTTCCTTGGATACTGCGGTCGTCGTGTTCCCGGTTTACTGCCAGAATATTCCCGTGACTGTTCTGCCGTTTCTGAAAAGTCTTAAAGCCGAAAATGCGGTGCTGATTGCCGTCTACGGAGGAATAGCTCACGGAAATGTACTGTGGGAAGCCTCAAGGCTTATCTGCAGCAGGGTGATCGCGGCGGCATATGTTCCGACAGGTCACAGCTTTATGCGCGAGGGTACGGCATCTGACTTTGATTCTCTCATTCCGATTATCGGGCGTATCAAACAACCGTGCGAGGCAAAAATCACAAGAACACCAAAAAATCCTCTGGCAAACTTTTTTCCCTCATGGCGCAGTCGCGTCGGTTTAAAGCTCGTGCGGACGGACGCCTGCAATTTCTGCAATCTTTGCGGTGAAAGTTGCCCTATGGGCGCCGTCGTAAACGGCAAAACAAACAGCAAGTGCATACGTTGCCTGCGGTGTGTAACGTTATGTCCGGAATCTGCTCTGCAAATAAAGCCCTGCGCCATACTCGGGCTGTATCTTAAACGAAAGAAAAAAAACGAGACGGTAATTTTTCTTTGAATACGACCTTCGGGGCGGACTTCACAAAAGAAGCCCGCCCCGAAGCTCATTGCAGAGTATTTTCCGCACACAGTTTACACAAACAGTAAAATCGCCAGAAGTATCAGGATATCGTCGTTGTTATCGCCCTGCGATATGAGCAACATGAGCCCGATAATAAGCAGCTCCTCAAAGCCGAGACCGTGTTTGAATAATTTTCCGATATCAAGTCCGAAGCCGGCAAGCGGACCCGTTTTTTTTACGACTCCCGTCATGCCCTCCGTCCCTTCGCACACCGTAATATCCTTCGGGCTATTTTCGTCACGTCTGCCGTCAAAGTCCACCGTTTTCTCTGTCATATTCTCCGTCATCTCCTCTACGGGCGGCGGGGGCGGTTCCTCACGGAATGCGTTTCCGCTGTAATTTTCGGG
This sequence comes from Eubacteriales bacterium, assembly GCA_051867855.1. Classification (GTDB taxonomy): domain Bacteria; phylum Bacillota; class Clostridia; order Oscillospirales; family CAG-272; genus HGM12713. The sequence continues at coordinate 8,376 of JBJDZF010000269.1, read as the reverse complement.
CACTCTCACCTCATGGGCATATCTTCCGTATTGCGGTCTGCTGTACATCAACAACCTCCTCCCTCACATAAGCCCTTTCAATATTTCGGAGAGCTTTGAGAATTTTATAATGTAATCAATGGCTTCCCCTCTCTGATCGCTGAGGTAAGGTCGGAGCGCGTTCAACAGCACCGCACGTCGGTCGGGCGGCGACTTTTCCCCCGGACCTTTTTTCCCGAGAGATGACATCATGGGGGAAAGCGCCGCCATTATCTCGGGGAGCTTATCGGCAGAAATATTACCGGGGCCGGCTCCCGTCGGTGCTTCCCCTCCCGACTCTCGTGCGTCCACCGCGCTACTCTCCCCCGTTTCGCTCTCCGTTTTCGGCGAGGCGGTATTCCCCGCCTGCATGGAGCCGAGTGCGGAGGCAACGGTACGTATGATTTCCGGATTTGCCAGAACCTTGTCGAGCATTTCCGAGAACTGTGCCGGATTCGGGGAAGGACCTCCCGCGCTTTGAGCTCCCGTAACCGGAATGTCGTTTTCCGCACTCATTTTCCCGTTTTACCCCCGCGCTTTGACGCGTCAAACTGCTCCGCTATCTTCTTTAAGTCCTCGTCGCTTGCCCCCGAAAGAGCCGAACGTATGCTCGCGATATTTGCGGGATCGATGTTGAACGACGCCGGATCTATCCCGTTTTCCGCGGCGATCCTGTTTATGACAAGCCCCAGCTGCCTGTCATTAAGCGATAAAAGTTTTTCGAGCGATTTTCTGTCAAATTCCATACTACCCCTCCGTACCGCCGTAAAACGGCATAATAAAATTCAGGCTTTCTTCTTCATGAAAAGTATATGCCGCGCACGGTCAACGGGTGAATCTATACGCATACGACAAACCACTTGTTTATTCTCCGACCAAAAATACAATTTCGGGCAATTAAATAAAATACCCCGAATCGGTGATAAATCTGACGAAAGGTAGACAATTACGAAAAAATGTGATATACTTAACGTGACTTTTGTACTGCCATCCGAAGAAGCTTCACGGAGAACAAAGCTGAAATGAAAAATTATTTTGTTATAAACCCTGCGGCGGGAAAAGGAAATACAGCAAGATCGCTTCCACAGTCAATTCGGGAGATATGCTCCCGCCGTGGAGATGACTTTGAGATATACATAACGGAATGTGCGGGTGACGTTTCGCACTATGTCGGGAAAATATGCGCCTTGAGCGGCGGCGAACCGATCCGCATATATGCCTGCGGAGGCGACGGAACGCTCTGCGAGGCAGCGGGAGCCTCCGTAAAATACAAAAACGCTGCTGTCGGTCTTATCCCCTGCGGCACCGGCAACGACTTTGCCCGTAACTTCACGCCCCGCGAGCTGTTCTTCGATATAGGAGCACAGCTTGACGGCACAGCTCTTCCGATGGATATCCTCTCGTGCAACGATATGTTTTCCGTCAATATGATAAACATAGGATTTGACTGCGAGGTAGTTAAGAAAAAGGAAAAAATCAAGGCAAACCCTCTGATACCGGGACGACTGGCATACATCGCGGGTCTTATACTGACGCTGATAAAAAAGCCCGGGGTCAATGTCCGGGTGTCGGCTAACGGCGGAGAATACCGCAGGATGAAGCTCCTTCTGATGACGATTGCGAACGGCTGCTACTGCGGCGGCGGATTTTTCTCAAATCCTCGTGCATTGCTGACGGACGGAATGATCGACCTTTTGCTGATCGACAACGTATCGCGAACAAAATTCGTATCTCTTGTGGGAAGCTATAAAAAAGGCGAACACCTTGTGCCGCGCAATCTAGACATTCTGCACCCCATACCATGCAGTACCCTCGAGCTTGAATTCGATGCTCCGCAGGCAATAAGCGTAGACGGCGAGATAACACACGTCGACAGGCTGTGCGTCAGCGTGATGCGCGGCGCGCTGAATTTCATAATTCCGGCAGGCTGTGATTTTGTAAAGCGCGAAAACCGCGAGCTTCTCCCCCGTAACGCGGAGGAATACGTATGAATTTTCTTATTTTGTCTGACTCTCACCGCAGACGGGAAAATCTTTTGCGGGCGCTCGGGCGCGCCGGGCACGCAGACGGGATCCTCTTTCTCGGAGACGGGCTCTCCGATCTGCCTCACGGTGACAGCTTTGAGGGGATACCCATATACGCCGTTCGCGGTAACTGTGACTCTTTTACTTTTTCCGACTCAGATCGCTATCCCGAGGAACTTCTGCTGCGCTTCGGTGAATATACTGTACTGATGACTCACGGGCATCTTTTCGGCGTCAAAGCATCGTACGAACGTGCGGCGGCACACGCCTGTGCGCGTGGCGCGGACATTCTGCTCTTCGGTCACACCCATATACCGCTTGAAAAATATCTCCCCGCGTTCAGCGCACCGGATACCTCCGCACTCAGGAGAGGCATTTACATATTCAATCCCGGCAGTATCGGAGAGCCGCTCGACGGCGCTCCGAGCTTCGGAACGATGGAGATCCGCGGCAAGACCGTCCTTTTCGGTCACGGAAGCCTCTGACGGTAAACGATCAGAAACGTACCGTCGGTAAAAGAAAATCGATCTTCACGAAAGCAATAGTTTTCGGCGTCTCCGGAAACAGTCATAACCATCGGTAAACGGGTGGCTTGCACAGCCCTATAAGGGCATGTTATCGGCAGACCTGAAAACCCACCGAAGTTCCCGGCATTTGCAAGCTTGCCCTACAGTCGCAAATGCGACGGGATACTTTAGCCTCCCTTGTGTAAAGGGAGGTGGCACGGCGTATGCCGTGACGGAGGGATTGTTAAATTTGATTTCTTTCACGCTACAATCCCTCAGTCAGCTTCGCTGACAGCTCCCTTTACACAAGGGCGCCTCCGCCGCGGCGGGACTTCTCATCGGCAAAAGCCTCTTTGGAAACACCCTCCGATAGTTTTCGGAAATCAAAAAGAAAAGAGGTACGGAAATCTCCGCAACCTCTTTCCTGATATAAACTTTCAGTGCGACATACCCCTGTGCGCTCAGACGCCGGTGGGGACCTCGTCCTTCTCCGCCTCGGCTGCAGCAAGCGCCGCGTTGTACGCCGCGATCACTTCCGATTCAAGAACGCTTCTGAAATCGGAATTTATCGGATGTACTATGTCACGATAGGTATCGTCGGGGTTCTTTCTGCTGGGCATTACGATAAAAAATTTATCCCGCGCATTGATGACCTTTATGTCATGTACGGCAAGCTGCCCGTCAAAGGTTACCGACACGATAGCTTTCATCGGTCCGTCATCAAACAACTTTCTGACCTTAACGTCTGTGATCTGCATTTTCAAAACCTCCGTTGTTTGTAATAATACAAGCGATCGTAGAAAAGTCACGGCTTCGGTGAATGTCTTTTCTTAATCTGGTTATAGTATACATTACATTTTTGACGGTTATTCAACCAATTTTCGTTTTTTCTGTGAACATAGATGAATAAGCCGTAAATAATCGGCACGCTTTTTTCTGTTTTATCCAGTACTTCAAAAAAAATACAAAATTATTTCAGGAGGCAGACGCCAAGGGCGTTGCAAAGATATGTCAACCGAAAATACACACTACGGAGCGGATGCGATATCCTCCATGCTCCGAGGAGTCAGAAGTATATATTTCATAGGGATCGGCGGAATAAATATGTCCTCACTTGCGCACATTTCGCTACTGAGGGGATACAGAGTCGGAGGCTCGGACAGGACCCCCACCGCACTTACGCAAAGCCTGTCCGACGCGGGCATACATATCAATTATTCCCACCTTGCGGGCAATATCGACTCCTATGAGGCTGTTGTGTATACGGTCGCCATATCTCCGGACAATCCGGAATACACCGAGGCGCTCCGGCGCGGGATCCCCTGTATCTCGCGCGCCGATTACCTCGGCTACGTAATGACCGGCTACCGACGCAGGATCGGTATCTCGGGTATGCACGGAAAAAGCACCTGCACCTCGATGTGCGCGGAGGTGTTTATGTATGCGGACGCCGACCCAACAGTCCTCTGTGGTGCGGAGCTTCCGTCAATGGGCGGCGCATACCGTGTCGGCGGTGAGGACAACTTCATATTCGAGGCGTGCGAGTACATGGACTCCTTTCTCGACTTCAATCCCACCGTTGCGGTGATACTCAACATTGAGATGGATCACGTGGATTATTTCCACAGCATGGAACAGATACGCACCTCGTACGCGAATTACGCCGCCATCACGGGAAATGACGGCTTTGCCGTGGCAAACCGCGACGATGAGGACGTCACGGCGGCGCTCGGAAATTACAAGGGACATATCATCGGCTTCGGGATCGACAGTGACGCGGAATTCCGAGCTCTCAACATATCCCGGAGCTGCGGGTCTTACGAATTCGACATTTTCCGGACCGGAGACTTTTTCTGCCATGTTGCCCTGTCGGTACCGGGATATCACAACATATACAACGCACTTGCGTGCGCCGCGTGCGCCGACCTGTGCGGCATCGCGCCGGATAAGATCGCGGGGGGACTGCACGCATACGGGGGCGCGGCACGGAGAATGGAATTCAAGGGCAGAATAAACGGCGCGGCGGTGTATGACGATTACGGGCATCATCCGACCGAGGTAAAAACGACGCTTATCGGAGCTTCGGCGCTGAAGCGGACCGGCGGACGGCTTTGGTGCATTTTTCAGCCGCATACATACAGCCGGACAAAGGCTCTCTTCGACGGTTTTACCGATGCTCTGCGCTGCGCGGATATGCTTCTTGTTGCAGATATTTATCCGGCACGTGAGACGGACACTCTCGGAGTAAGCTCCGCTCTTCTCGCCCAAAGCACCTCGGCAGGGGCGCGCTACTGTCAAAATCTCGGCGACGCGGCAGAAATACTCTGCCGTGAGGTTACGGACGGCGACGTCGTGGTCGTGATGGGCGCGGGCGACGTATATAAGATTTTCGGATATCTCGGCGACAGAATGAATACGGAGAAGATCACGGGAGAAGATAAATGAAGGAAAGCGGAAGCTACGGCGCGATCGCGCGCGTATACGATAAACTGAACTCGGAGATAGATTACTCGACTTGGGCGGATTTTGTAGAGCAGTGCTTCGTACGTTTTCTGCCTCAAAAACCTCATCTCGTGCTCGACCTTGCCTGCGGTACGGGAAGTATGACTCTGGAGCTTGCGAAAAGAGGCTACGACATGATAGGCGTGGACGGAAGCGCGGATATGCTGTCGGTGGCATACTCACGTTCGGAATCGACAAGCGGTATTCTCTATCTTATGCAGGATATGCGCTCCTTCGAGCTGTACGGAACCGTCGGTGCGGCGATATGCTGTCTTGACAGTATCAATTACCTCCTGTCGCAAAATGACCTTATAAGGACGTTCTCACTCGTACATAACTATCTCGATCCCGACGGGATCTTCCTGTTCGACGTCAATACGCCCTACAAGTTTGAAAACATTTACGCCGACAACGCGTACGTCCTTGAGGACGAAACTGAGTACGACGGAGAATTTTCCGCCGTCTACTGCGGCTGGCAGAACAGATTTTCCGCCGACACGAAAATATGCGATTTTTATCTGACTCTCTTCGAGGAGGCAGAGGACGGGAGCTATAACCGCTCCGACGAGCATCAGCGTGAGCGATGTTTTACGCACGGAGAACTGACGGAGGCGTTGACATTATGCGGCTTTGAGGTGCTCGGAACCTTCGCCGATTACAACTTCAAGTCTCCCGTTGCCGACACGGAGAGATGGTATATAGCCGCAAGGGCGAAAAAGCCCGACATAGTAAAGCCGCAGTAACGATTCAAGAAAAATCGTAAAGTCCGCGTAGCAGAAGCGGAAAACCGCCTCATACGAACAGGAAAAGCAAAAACAGAGGAAAGAAAAATGAACAACCGAAAATCAACCATTCTCCGCGCCATGACAAGGGACGGAAGCGCAAGGATCCATGTGATAAACTCCACCGAAATAATAAATACCGTTCTCGGAATGCGCAAAATGACGCCGACGGCGACCGCCACCCTCGGCAGACTGCTTACCGGCACATCCATGATGGGCTGTATGCTCGGAGAAAAGGATGACACGATAACCGTATCCGTAAACGGCGACGGACCCGCGGGACGCATAATAGCAGTGTCAGACTACTGCGGAAATGTGCGCGGGTATATTCAGAACCCCGAAGTTGACCTGTCCTTAAAGCCTAACGGCAAGCTCGACGTGGGTGCCGCTGTGGGGAGAGGAATGTTAAATGTCGTGCGCGACTGCGGAGACGGCGAGCCTTACACCGGCTCGGTACCGCTTAAAAGCGGAGAAATAGCGCAGGATATTGCCGCATATTACGCGGAAAGCGAGCAGATACCGACGGTGTGCGCTCTCGGCGTGCTTGTGGACACCGATCTTTCCTGCCGCGCCGCAGGCGGCGTTATTATACAGCTGCTACCGTTTGCAGGCGAGGAGACCGTAGACCTCATAGAAAAAAACGTACCAAAGCTCGCAAGCATATCCGCGCTGTTTGACAGGGGCTACACCAACGAACAGATAGCGGCGACGGCGCTCGAGGGGATAGAATACGACATTTTCGACGAGATCGAGGTCGGGTACAAGTGCAATTGCTCGCGAAAGAGATTTGCAGACGCGCTCACGGGACTCGGCAAAAAAGAGCTATACGATATGCTCGACGCGCAGCTGCGTGAGGGAAAGCCGGACAAGCTTGAGATATGCTGCCGCTTCTGCAACAGAAAGGAATATTTCGGCAGAAGCGATATTGACGCGATGTTCGGCGCAGACAAAAAGCAGTAATTTCATATTGTCAGTTCAGGCAAAAAAACTTTTGGGTAAAAGATTATGATAATTTTAATCGCGGGAGCTTCGCATACCGGTAAAACAGTATTGGCGCAGAGAATTCTGGAAGAATACAAGTATCCGTATCTTTCGATAGATCACCTGAAAATGGGATTGATCCGAAGCGGAAATACCGAACTTACCCCGGAAGATGACGATCAGCTGGTTTCTTATCTTTGGCCGATCGTCAGAGAAATCATAAAAACCGCGATCGAGAACGGGCAAAACCTGATTATTGAGGGTGGGTATATACCGTTTGACTGGAAAAAGGATTTTACCCGAGAATATACACAACAGATACGCTTCTGCTGTCTTATTATGTCAAGGAATTATGTTCAAAAGCATTTTGACAGTATAAAAAAACACGCCTGCGATATCGAAAACCGCGGCGATGACAGTCAGTTTTCAATGGAAAAAGCAATCGAAGACAATGCCGTCAATCTTGAAATGTGCCGAAAATACGGATGCAATTATCTACTGATAGACGACAAATATAATATCGGAATAAATAACATCATTAAAGAAAACACGTAAAAAGCCCTGCATTTTTTACGAATATGCTCATGGAATATTTTTCACAGAGTATTGCCTTAATATTTAAATGCTACAAGATATTGACATACCTCTCTCTCCTGTGTTACAATACAGTTACAAAGAATTTTTGAGAGTAATGTAACTATGAAAAATAAATTCAGAAAAACCGTCGGAATCATGGGCGGCATGGGGCCGCTTGCCACAGCGGACCTCTTCTGCAATATAATCGCGCAGACCGATGCCTCAAGAGACGCGGATCACGTACATATTATCATCGACAGCGACCCTTCTGTCCCCGACCGCACTGAGGCGATCCTTCACGGCGGGATCTCTCCCCTGCCCCGACTGCGCGAAATGGCACAGCGACTTGAAAAAATGGGAGCGGATATGATAGCCGTCTCCTGTAACACATCCCATTATTTCTATAACGAAATATGTGCCGCTGTGGATATCCCGGTCATAAATATGATAGACGAAACTGCCGCGTATATTGCACAAAAGAATTACCGCGAGGTGCTTCTCCTCGCGACCGACGCAACGATAGGCACAGGGGTGTACAGTAAGTATCTTAACGGGCGCGGTATTTCCGTCAATTACCTCGATTTCAACGGTCAGAAACAGGTGATGCAGCTGATATACGACTGCGTAAAGGCGGGTAATTACGATTTTGATATCGAATCCTTCAAAGACCGTCTGAATGAACAGTGCTCGGGCGGACAGCCCGTTGTTCTCGGCTGTACCGAGCTCCCCGTGGCTTTCCGCAAATTCGGTCTGTTCAGGTATAATACCATAGACCCATCGGTGATTCTCGCTCGCGCCATAGTGAGAGAATCCGGTTGCTCCCTTGTCCCGGAGGAACAAAATACTCAAAACGGCACGGAGATCCTCTGCCATTGACGTTTGGATAATATTTTTTGCGGGGGAAACTTTTCAAGTGAAAAGATTTCCCCCGCCCCCTTTCAAAAGCTTTCAAACCTGTTATAATTTGTCCAAGTCCGAAGTTCTTGA
>JBJDZF010000268.1:0-13422 GCA_051867855.1 Eubacteriales bacterium | reverse complement strand
TATAACTTCAGTACATTCTTCGCCAACTTTTTTGAGTATTTTGTCAATTCCCTTCTCGAAGAGGTACGTGGTATACGACCCCTCTTTTTTCTCGGTCTTTCTGCCGCGGATAAGCTCCATGAGTGCCCCGAGCGAAAAGGGGGACAGCTCGTTGTTCTCATATATTACACCAGTAAAGCAGGAATCGCTTCCCGTGTGGCAGGCGGGACCGTCCTTGATGACCTCAACTGTAAGTGCGTCCCTGTCGCAATCCGCAGTTATGCGGACTATGTGCTGAACGTTACCCGAGGTCTCTCCCTTTCTCCACAGCTCGTTTCTCGAACGTGACCAGAAGCAGGTCCTTCCCTCACGCATACTGATCTCAAGGCTCTCGCGGTTCATGTAGGCAAGAGTCAGCACCTTGCCGTCATTTGCGTCGACCACAACTGCGGGAATAAGTCCGCGCTCGTCGAATCGGAGTTCGTTTATATCCAACATTTTCATATCCTCACGTTTATTTTTTCATCTTTAAGTATTTTCTTAAGCTCCGGTATACGTATCTCCCCGAAGTGAAACACAGACGCTGCAAGCGCGGCATCTACGTCCGGAACCGCCTTGAAGAGCCCGACAAAATCGCGTATGCTCCCCGCGCCGCCCGACGCTATGACCGGCACCGACACCGCGGTGCACACCGCGCTGAGCATTTCCGTGTCAAATCCGCCTCTGACTCCGTCGGTATCTATGCTGTTGAGCACCACCTCGCCCGCGCCGTTTCCGACGCACCGCTTGATCCACTCCACAGCTTCCATTCCGGTGTTTTCGCGTCCGCCGGTGGAAAAGACCCTGAACACCCCGTCCACACGCTTTACGTCCGCGGAGAGCACGACACACTGACTTCCGTAACGCTTTGCCGCCTCGCCGACAAGAGAGGGATTTTTTATCGCGCCCGAATTGACGCTCACCTTATCCGCGCCGCATTTCAGTACGCGCTCGAAGTCCTCGATCGTGTTTATCCCGCCGCCCACCGTAAGCGGTATGAATATTTTTGAGGCGACCTCGCGTAAGATGTCGGTAAAGAGCGCCCTCTGTTCGAAAGACGCCGTTATGTCGTAAAACACCAGCTCGTCGGCCCCGTTCTCCGAGTAGTACTCTGCAAGCGCCACCGGCGAGGAAACATCTGCAAGACCCTCAAAATTCACGCCCTTGACCACTCTTCCGTTGCGCACGTCAAGGCACGGAATTATTCTCTTTGTAATCATTTTTTACTCCCTTTGCACACTGCGAGCGCATCCTCAAGTTTTATCGTTCCGGCGTAGAGCGCTTTTCCGAGAATAGCGCCGTACATTCCCATATCCGACAGCTTTTTCACGTCGTCAGTCGTCGTTATCCCTCCGGACGCGGTAATGTCAAGCGAAAAACGCCCCAAAAGCTCCCGATACAGCTCCGTATTGGTTCCGCCGAGCATTCCGTCCTTTGAAATATCCGTACATATAACCGTACGCACGCCGGTCTTTTCAAGCTCCGCAAAGAAATCGAAGCAGGAAAGCGCGCTCAATTCGCGCCATCCCTTTATTGCCACCCTGCCCTCTGAAATGTCTGCGCCTACCGCGATGCGTTCGCCGTATTCCTTCACCGCAAGCCTCAAAAAATCCGGATCCGTCACCGCCGCCGTTCCGATAACGGCGCGGTAAACTCCCGCGTCCATATACGTTTTGAGCGTCTGTGCCGAGCGTATTCCGCCGCCTACCTCTACGCGAAGCGAGGTGTCGCGCACGATAGCCTTTATCACGTCAATATTGGGAGTTGTGCCGTCACGCGCGCCGTCGAGGTCGACGACGTGCAGATACTCGGCACCGCGCGCCTCAAACTCCCGGGCAAGCTCCGACGGATTTTCGCTGTAAACCGTAACTCTGTTATAATCGCCTCTCTGCAGGCGTACCGCCTTTGCTCCGAGCAGGTCAATTGCAGGAAAAATTTCCATATCCTTTTAAGTCCTCCCGCAGAAAATCATATCTCACAGAACGCCTTGAGTATGCCCAGTCCGACCCTGCCGCTTTTTTCGGGGTGAAACTGCATACCGTACACGTTTCCCCGCCTGACCGCCGCAGTCAGTGGTGCGCCGTACTCCGCAGTGGCGATAACGCTGCCCTCACATTCCGTTGCGTAGTACGAATGTACAAAATAAACAAAATCTCCGTTGTTTATATTTCTGAATATCGGGTCGCGACCGCCGACAAAGTCAAGTGAATTCCAGCCGATGTGCGGTATCTTGAGTCCCTCGGGTATCACCTCTCCGATATATCTCACCTCACCCGGAACAAGCCCCAGTCCCCTGTGCTCTCCGAACTCGTATCCGCGCTCAAAGAGCAACTGCATACCGAGACATATCCCCATGAGCGGTTTTCCCTGCCGTGCAAGCTCGCACAGCACGCCATCAAGCCCGCTTTCGTGCAGTTTTGCCGCCGCGTCTCCGAAAGCTCCCACACCGGGCAGAATTATCCTGTCCGCCTTTTCAATCACACGCGCGTCGGAGCTTACCACAGCGTCCTCACCGATAAATCCGAGCGAGCTGTGCAGTGAATACAGATTTCCGACGCCGTAATCAACGACCGCCGTCATATAAGCACTCCTTTGGTTGACGGGATCTCATCCGCATACTTACCGTCCACCGCAAGCGCCGCCGCAAGCGCTCTTGCCAAAGCCTTGAACGCCGCTTCCGCGATGTGGTGTGAGTTCTTTCCGTCAAGACCGCGCAGGTGAACGCATATGCCCGCGCTCCTTACGAAGGAATTCATGAATTCTTCAACAAGCTCCGTATCGAAATTCCCGACCTTCTGTGCCGGAAATTCAATGCGGTACACAAGGCACGCACGCCCGGAAATATCCACGGCACACATACAGAGCGCCTCGTCCATAGGGAGAAGCATGCTGCCGTACCGCACGATCCCGCGGCAGTCCCCCACGGCGTCCGCGAATGCCCTGCCGAGGCATATGCCTATATCCTCGACGCTGTGGTGATAATCCACGTCTGTGTCGCCGCTGCACGTCAGCTCGATATCGAACCTCCCGTGCCGTGCAAAGAGCGTCAGCATATGATCCAGAAATCCGCATCCGCTCCTCACTTCCGCCTTGCCCGTGCCGTCGATATTAAGCGACAGCTTTATATCGGTTTCCGCCGTTTTCCGTTCGATGACCGCACTTCTCATTATCTTTCACCCCCGATTATATTTTTAACCTCGCGCAAAAATGTCTCCATCTGCCGCGCCGTACCTATTGTAATTCGGTTGTATTCCTTTATTCTGTCAAGTGTGAAATGTCTCACCAGAATGCCGCGTTCCCTGAGCTTCAGATACAGCTCGGTGCCGCCGATGTCGGGACTTGAAGCGAAGATGAAATTCGCGCTTGACGGAAGCACCGAAAAGCCGAGACCGCGCAGACCGTCTGCGGTATATTCCCTGTTCTCCTCAATAATACGGCAGTTTTTGCGGTAATACTCCGCATCGCGCAGTGCCGCCGCACCTGCCGCCAGTGTCAGACGGTTTATGTTGTATGGGTTTGTGGAAAACCTGATTTTCTCAAGATCCGCGATAAGTGCCGCATCGGCTATTGCAAAGCCGAGTCTGGCGCCCGCCATGGAGCGGGATTTTGAATATGTGGCGCAGACAATGAGATTCTTGTATTTTTCGGTCAGCGGCACACACGATTCGGCGCCGAAATCCACATATGCCTCATCGACAAGAACTATATGTTCGGGATTCGAGGCAACGATCCGCTCAATTTCAGACACGGGCAGTGCTATCCCCGTCGGAGCATTCGGGTTGGCAAGCACAATGTTGCTTTTCGTCCCGATATAATCCTCTGTCCTTATTCTGAAATCCCCGTCGAGCGGTATTTCTCTGTACTTGAGAGAATACAGATCGGCATACACACGGTAAAAGCCGTAGGTTATGTCGGGGAATACGACACCGTCGTCGAAAAATGACATGAAAGCAAAATTCAGTATCTCGTCCGAGCCGTTTGAAACGAAGACATTTGCGGGTTTTGTGCCATACTCAAGTGCCAGCGCGCGCTTAAGTTCGGTACATTCGGGATCCGGATACAGACGCAGATTCTCGGCGGCGCTTCGGTCGAGTGCCGCAATTACTCCCTCTGACGGGGGGAACGGCGACTCGTTGGTATTGAGCTTTATGTATTTCATATCCGTCGGCTGTTCACCCGGAGTATAAGCCTCAAGCGATGAGAATCTTGCATTGAGAAAACGGCTCATCTCTCAATCCTCCGTGCGTATGACGGCGCTTTTCGCGTGCGCGGTAAGCCCCTCTTTTTCGGCAAAGTACGCTACGTCCTTCGCCACGTCGGAAAGCGCAGATTCGGTAAAGTAAGTAAACTGCGTTTTCTTTATGAAATCGTCGACCGACAGAGGGCTTGAAAAGCGCGCCGTGCCGCTTGTGGGTAACGTGTGGTTCGGGCCCGCGAGATAATCCCCGAGTGCTTCGGGACAGTATCTGCCGAGGAAGACCGAGCCTGCGTTCCTGATCTTGTCAAGCCAGTCAAACGGGTCGTCCGTACATATCTCAAGGTGCTCGGGCGCTATCTCATTGGATATTTCAACTGCACTCATAAGGTTTTCCGCTATGATTATTTTTCCGTTATTGTCTATCGAAGCCCGCGCGATATCTGCGCGCAGGAGCTTCGGTATCTGCTCTTCAATTTGTTCCGACACGCGTCTTGCAAGCTCCTCGCTGTCGGTAACGAGGACCGCGCTTGCAAGCCTGTCGTGCTCTGCCTGCGAGAGCAGATCCGCCGCGACGTATGCGGGATCGCTCTTCGAGTCCGCCACGATCAGTATCTCGCTCGGCCCCGCTATCATATCTATCGCCACTCTGCCGTAGACCTGCTTTTTTGCCTCTGCGACAAACGCGTTTCCGGGACCGACGATCTTGTCAACCCTCGGAAGCGTTTCCGTGCCGTATGCGAGCGCCGCCACCGCCTGTGCGCCCCCGACGGAAAACACTCTGTCCACGCCCGCGATCTTTGCGGCGGCGAGGATCACGGGATTTATGTGTCCTGCGCACGTGGGGGGAGATACCATCACGATCTCGCGACAACCCGCTATCTTCGCGGGTATACAGTTCATAAGCACCGATGAGGGATACGCCGCCGTGCCTCCCGGCACGTAAAGTCCGACCTTCTCCAGAGGCATTATCTTCTGCCCCATCACCACACCGTCACGATCGTTGATTATAAAGCTGTTTCTCACCTGACGCTTATGAAAGGCATATATGTTTTCCGCCGCTCTTTTGAGAACGGAAACGAATTTTTCATCGACGCTCTGCAGCGCTTTCTCCATCTCGTCGGGACTTACCTCAAGCTCCGTGAGCCGTACCCCGTCAAATTTTTCGCTGTATTCGCGCAGAGCCGCGTCTCCGTTTGCCCTGACATTTGCGATTATTTCCGCGACCGTGCCGCTCACGTCCCTCTCGGAATAGCTCCTTGAGAATATCTCCGAGTTCGGCACCTCGCCGTATCTGTAGATCTTTATCATTTTCTGTACCGCCGCGTTATCTGCCGAGAGACGCGATGGTCTCACCAACCGCATCGCAGATCCCGCTTATTTCCCTGTTTTTGAATTTATAGCTTACCTTATTTGCCACAAGCCTTGCGCTTATGTCCACTATCGTCTCGCGCGGCTCAAGGTTATTCTCGAGCAGTGTTTTTCCCGTCTCGACGATATCTACTATGACATCGGAAAGTCCCAGAATGGGGGCTAGCTCGATGGAACCGTTTAGCTTTATTATGTCTATATCCCTGCTCTGCGAATTGTAGTACGACCTCGCAATATGCGGAAATTTTGTTGCGACACGCAGGGTCTTTCCCACATCGTCCCTGAAATCCCGCTTTGCGGCGACCGCCATTCTGCATTTTCCTATTCCCAGGTCGCACAGCTCGTATATGTCGGGCGAATACTCAAGAATTATGTCCTTGCCCGCAATTCCCACGTCCGCCGCACCGCGCTCGACGTATATGACCACGTCCGAGGGCTTGACCCAGAAATATCTGACGCCCTTTTCGGTGTTCTCAAATATCAGTTTTCTGTTTTCCTCGTATATTGACGGACACTCATATCCCGCCTTTTCAAATATTCCGTATGCCTTTTCCCCGAGTCTGCCTTTCGGGAGTGCAATATTAATCATCGACCTCGACTACCTCCGTGCCTGTTATTCTCATTCGGCGTCTGTATTTAAGCTCCCCGCAGTCGTCAGTCGCCGCCTTTACCGACAGTCCTTCGCCGACAAGCGCGCGAAATGCATCCGCAACTCTGTCTGCACTGTCCCCGGGCGAGTAGAGCAAAAGCACGTCGACGTCATATGTATCTCCTTCGTTTCCGAGCCTTTCGAGCAGGTCGAGATATACCGCAAACCCGATAGCTCCCGCACGCTTGCCCATTTTCCTCATAAGGCTGTCGTATCTGCCGCCGGAAAGTATGCTGTCCGGAATTCCGTTGACATATCCGCGGAACACGATGCCGTTGTAATAATTCATGTCGCTCACTATCGAGAAATCAAGGTAAATTTCCGCATCGGGTGCGGAGTGCGTCATACCTTCGATTATCTCCGAAAGCTCGGAATATGCCTCTCGCATCTTCGGATTAAAGCAGTATTTTCCGATAAAGCTCATTGCGTCACGCGCCGTACCGTAATATTTAGCGGCGAACGTCAGCGCTTCGCAGAGTATCTCCGAAAGAGAAAGCTCGGTGCAGAGCCGCTTTATCCCTCCGGTGTTCTTCCCGCTTATATATCCGAGCGCTTCGCGCCGACGCGAATCGGAAAGCCCGCACGCATCGAAAAGCCCGCCGAGATATCCCATGTGCGATATAACAAGCACATTGTCTCCGCTCACCGCATCAAGGCTCTTATGCGCGAGCGTGAGCACCTCGCAGGTGGAATACGTATCGATATTTCCGATACACTCAAGCCCGGTCTGCATTATTTCTCTGAATCCGTCCGACGACGGAGAGGTTCTGTACACATTTTCGTTGTAGAAGAGCTTGTGAGTACCGAGGTCATCGTTTCCGATGTTCTTGATTATCGACAGCGTAATATCGGGCTTAAGCGCCATAAGTCTGCCGTCGGTATCGGTAAATGTGAGGATATTCTCGCTCTTGAGAAAACTCCTGTTGTCGGCATAAAGGTCGTATTCCTCGAATTTCCCTACCTTATAGTGAACGTACCCGTAAGAGCGGTAAAGCTCGCGCAGAGCGAACACAGCTCTCTCCTCCGGGCGGAGCGCCGCATTGTAATATTTCATTTTTTACTCTCCTGTCCTGTCGTCTCCCCGGGTATATCGGCATCGTCCTCCGCTATTTTTCCGAATACATTTGCGTATCCGCCGGGACCGTAAAGGAAACAGCGGTTCACACGGCTTATCGTGGCGGTGCTTGCGCCCGTTTCCTCTGCTATACGGCTGTACACCGTATGCTCGGACAACAGCTTCGCGACAAGTATTCTCTGTGCCGCGTCGAGTACCTCCTGCTTCGTCATAAGGTCCTCGAGCAGATCGGCACATTCCTTTTCCGTCTCAAGCGACAAAAGCGCTTTGATGAGCAGGCGGTAGCCTTTATTTTCATTCAAATCCATATCCGTAACCTCTTATACGCTTTATTGCTTTAATATGATAACACGATAAATCGATAAAGTCAATAGGATTCTGCTTTTTTATCGGAATTTTTTGCGTTTTCCGCCGTTTTGCAGGGAGCAAAATTACGCGGTGCCGCTGAACTGCGGCACCGCGTAAGCTGTTTTTACATAGAGCGGGTCACGCCCAGCTCATTGTCGTCGGCTTCGCTTCGGTAATGATAATTCCGTTGAGGAAGGAAACCGCCTTGCGCAATCCCTCGTCTATGGTCATTACGCTGTCCTCATGCTCGATCGAAAGCACGCGGTCATAACCGCACAGACGCAGATTGGAAACAAGGTCGCGCCAATACATTTCGTCGTTTCCGTATCCGACTGTTCTGAAGACCCACGAACGGTGTATCTCGTCCGAGTAATGCTTCGTGTCGAGCACGCCGTTGCGCGCCGTGTTGTATTTGTCGATCTTCGTATCCTTTGCATGGACGTGATAAATCGCTCCCTCAAGCTCGCGTATCGCCGCAACGGGGTCGATTCCCTGCCAGATGAGGTGTGAGGGGTCAAAGTTAGCTCCGATAACATCACCGACAGCGGCGCGTAGCTTCAGCAGCGTCTCGGGATTGTATACGCAGAATCCGGGGTGCATCTCGAAGGCGATGTGGCTGACTCCGTGCGAAAGCGCAAACGCCCCTGCCTCCTTCCAGTAAGGGATGAGCTTTTCCTCCCACTGCCATTTTAGGATCTCGAGGAAGTCCTCCGGCCACGGGCAGGTCACCCAGTTGGGGTATTTTGCGCCTTCATGGTCGCCGGGGCAACCTGAAAAAGTAATAACCGTGTCGATTCCGAGCTTTTCGGCGAGCAGAACGGCATTTCTGAAATCTTTGTCGTACTGCGCTGCCAGCTCCTTGTTCGGGTGGAGCGCGTTACCGTGTGCGGCAAGAGCGCAGATCTCCACATCGTATTTTTTGAAAGTAGCCTTGAATTCTTCAAGCTTTGCGGGATCCGCAAGCAGCTGTTCGGGATTGCAGTGCGCCTTTCCCGGATATCCGCCCGCACCGATCTCCACCGTATGCACGCCGAGTCCGGTAAGTATGCGCAGAGTTTCATCAAGGGACTTTGCGCCGTAAAGATTTGCGAGAACACTGAGTTTCATAGTATAATTCCTCCGAAATAATTTTCAAATTTGATCACGGTATTTTTTATATATCCTGCTCCATGAGCCGTTTGTTGAACTCCTCCGCGGTGTTGTACCCCATTTTCTTCTGTCTGTTGTTCATTGCGGCTATCTCAAGAATGATTGCAAGATTTCGACCTGGCTTTACGGGAACGGTTATCTGCGGAATTTCAATTCCGAGTATGTTTATACATTCCTCGTCAAGTCCGAAGCGGTCGTACATCTTTTCCGAATCCCAAGGCTCCAGATTTATCACGAGGTCTATTCTTTCGGTCACCTTCACCGCGCCCATGCCGAACAACCTCCGCACGTCGACGACTCCTATTCCGCGAAGCTCTATGTAATAACGTATAAGGTCGGGCGCCGAACCTACCAGCGTCCTTGCGGATACACGCTTTATCTCCACCGCGTCGTCCGCTATGAGCCTGTGCCCGCGCTTGACCAGCTCTATCGCCGTCTCGCTCTTGCCAATACCGCTGTCGCCGAGTATCAACAGACCCTCGCCGTACACCTCAACAAGCACACCGTGCCTTGTCACGCGGGGCGCAAGGTTGGTGTTGAGGGAAGCAATAAGTGCCGCCATAAACGAGCTTGTGCGCTCCGAGGTGCGCAAAAGGGGCACGCCGTACTGCTTTGCGTATTTTTCCATTTCTTCGAAAACCGTGAGCTTTGAGGTAACGACAAGCGCAACAGGTTTCATCTTGAAAAAATTATCGAGACTTATTTTGCGTCGGGTTTCGGAAAGCTCGAAGAGATATCTGTGCTCTGCTTTTCCGATTATCTGTATTCTGAACGGCTCGAATATCTCCACAAAGCCCGACAGTGCAAGGCCCGGACGGCTTACCTCGGGGCTCGATATCATGATTTCGTCGGGATTAGTTGGGAGATATACTTCCTCAAGCCCAAATTCCTTGATAAGGGCGCTTAACGGTATACTGTACTTGGAATTCATATTTTAACCGTGGCTTTCGGAGCGAAAGCTTCCTTTCGTACGGGATCGCTGTGTTTTTGTTTGCCGGGCATCGCCGTGTCAGAACGGCACAAGAGTGTCTGAACGGTTTATCTTTGAAACTGCCCATGCGACAGATCAGACGGACGCGGCTGTCAACACGTGTAGTATAACATATTTTTCCCCTGAATGGAAGAGAATTTTTAAAAAATCTCCCGTACCGCAGGCAAACTTTGTTTAAATTCATAATACCGTCACAAAAACGTGCTATAATAAGGATCGATATTATGTTTGTGCGAGGTTAGCCTAATGATAAACGCAATCAAACCCAGATCGGGAAATAAAGCAACAAGGCTGTTGTCGCTTCTTCTCGCCTGCCTTCTGCTCACGGCACTGCTCTCCTCTTGCCGCTCCGCGCCGATAAAGTCCTCCGAGGAAGCAACGCAAAGCGTCGGGAACGTCGGCGGATATGAAGTACCTTACGAGGAGCTGTTTTTTCTCGCAAGCTCCTATAAATTATCACTCGAGAGCAGGTACGGTGAATATTCTTCCCTGACAGAGGCGCAGGCGCGGGAATTTGAGGACGAGCTTCGCCGTACGGTATACTCCAACATCACTGCAAATTATGCCATACTTACCCTTTGCGCCGACTCCGGGCTGACTCCCGACGCCGAAACGGACGAACGCGTTCAGAGCTACATAGACTCCCTTATCGAAAGCGATTTTGACGGAAGCCGCGGCGACTACAAAAAATGGCTCAAAGAATACGGGCTCACCGACAACTATCTCCGCTTTACGGCGCGGGTCGATCTGCTGTATTCCGACCTGATGACCAAATATCTCGCGGACGGTGTGATAAGCGATGACGACGCATATGTCTCCGACAAAATAGAAAATGAATTTGTCCGCACCTGGCACATAATGATAGCAAATGACACGGGCGACGACATCTCCGCCAACCGCGCCAAAGCCGAAGAAGCTCTTGCAAAGCTTCGGGACGGCTCGGCTGATATGTACACTCTCATCGGAAGCTCGTACAACGAAGACTTTACCCTTACCACTCTTGACGGGTATTATTTTACCCGCGGCTCAATGGACGAGTCGTATGAAAATGCCGCCTTTTCACTTGATATCAACGGTATCAGCGACGTTGTAGAGGGCTACGGCGAAAACGCGAGCGGAGATCGGGTATCCTGCTTCTACATTATTCAGCGTCTCGAACTCGATGAGGATTACGTAAACCTCAATTTCCAGACTCTGAAAAAAGCGTATCAGGATGCAGTGATGTCCTCAATGCTTGAAAGCACAAAAAGCAACCTTGAATTCATTCCCAACGAGTTCGGCGCCTCCCTCGCTCTTTCCACAGCCGAAGCTCCGAAGGCTTACGTGCCCGTCGTAGGAATCGTGATTTCCGTATCGTGCGGAGTAGTTCTTTGCGGAACAGCGGCATTTCTAACGGTGATGTTGGTGCGCAAAAGAAAAAAGGCAAAAAGTTTGTCAGCGCAGAACAAACCGGTGCAAAAGAAAAAACAAAAATGAGAAAAATCAATAAAACAGCGTCTGCGGTATTTTTCTGCATTGCCATACTTGTTGCCGTTTCAACGGCTCTTGTCTCCTGCTCGGGAGAAATAAAGCCGATAGAATCCTCCGAACAGGATCTTACCGTTGTGGGAACGGTTGCCGGATACGACGTGCCTTACGAGGAACTGCGCTTCGTTGTGCTTACCAACCGCAACCTCATCGAACAGAAATACGGCGACGACGCACTTGAAACCTCCTCCACTGATTTTGAGACATATCGCGCCATGCTCGAGGAGAGCGTATACGAAAATATAAAGTCAAACTACGCCGTTCTCGATATGTGCGCCGAAGTTGGGATCAGCCCCGACGACCGGACCCTGCAGGACGCGGTTGCGGAGAAGATCAACGAGCTTGCGGACGAGCTTGGAGGAGCGCGGAAATACAGGGAGTACCTTGCACAAAACAATATGACGGACCGATTTTTCAGATTCAATACGCTTGTCGACCTGATGCAGAACGAGTTGTATCACGTTTACACCGACGACCTCGGGATCATAAGCAATGACGACGACGAGCTCTACGAACTGATTAAAAAGGAATTTATACGGACCGAGCATATATACATTTCGAAAAGCAACGGCAGATCCGATGCCGAAAACAGAGCAGCCATCGAAGAGGCATACGCCCGCGTCTGCGCGGACGAGGATTTTCTCGCACTCGCAGATGAATACGGTGAAGATCCCGACATGGGACAGGACGGGCTGTACATAATTAAAGGATATATGTCCGAAACGTATGAGAACGCGGCATTCTCCCTCGATATTGGAGAATACAGCGGCATTATCGAGGACGACAGCGGATATTACATCATCAGACGAACAAAACCGGATACGCTGTATCTGCTCACAAATTTCGATATGCTCGCCGACAGATACAAGCATTACACATTTATCGCCATGATAGACAAAACCGCCGCGTCTCTCTCATTTACCCTGAACGACTACGGCGCTTCTTTGGAGCTTCTCGACATAAAATAAAAAAGGACGGTCGGTATGAACGGACGCAACATGAACGGAAAAAATCTTAACGTCAGATATCATCGCAATTCCTATGCAAGAAAGAAAATGCGGGCGATCATTATCATATGTGCCGTCGCGCTTCTGACGCTTGCCCTTTTGCTGGTTGTCATAGGTAACATACTCAAAAACAAGACCGACAACGATACTCAGCAGCCGAACCGCGAGCCGTCTTCATCGGACGGGCAGTCTGAAGATGTACATACATCGGTACCCGAGGTCAACGCTTACGATATCCCGCTGTCGGGTCTTAACTCTTCACTGCTCTCCGAAAAAATAAACGCCATCAAAAGTGCAGGCGGGAACGCCGCTTCCCTTTCACTGCGCGGGGAGAGCGGAAGCGAGCTTTACTCTTCCGATACCGCAAAAAAGCTCGGATATCAGACCGCATCTGCTTCGCTTGCAAATCTCGGCGACGTGACTTCCCGACTCTCGTCGGAAAATATCTATGCGAGCGGATTTCTCGAGCTTAAAGCCTTTGAAAGCCCCGATGACACGGTTCGCTCCGTGATGCTGGCATACGACGCCGCCATCTGCGCCGAAGCGTACCGTACGGGACTTCGCGACGTTATTGTAAGGTGCCCCGACATATCCGGAGAAAAGGTCGGCGACCTTCTGCGCCTTGCGGAAAGCATCAGGAGCATTGAGCCGAATTGCATTATCGGAATTTCCCTGACCCGTGACTTCCTTGATTCCGAAAATTCCGCCGAATACGTTGCAAGTCTTTGGGATAACTACGATTTTCTTGCCTTCGACCTTACAGACTGCGATATAGAAAACCCCTATTCATACGTTGAGGACTCCGTCGGTGGCGTGCTCTATTACCTGCTTCGCTATAATATGAGACTTCTCCTGCCGTCCTCGGATAATGAGGAAATAACCGAAAGTATCCTGTCCGCACTCAATGATAAAGGCATATCAAACCGCCAGTTCGTAGGATGATTATTATTCTGCGGGGAGAAAGCTTCTTGGAAGAAGCTTTTCTCCCCGCCCCCCTCTTTCAAGAACTTCGGATTTAGATAAATCATAACAGGTTTGAAAGCTTTTGAAAGGGGCGCGGGGGAAACTTTTTCTCTTGAAAAGTTTCCCCCG
>JBJDZF010000267.1:0-3087 GCA_051867855.1 Eubacteriales bacterium | reverse complement strand
AGCTCTATTCCATAGTTTTCAAGGTCGATCCTGATGAATTTTGCAACCTTTGTATTGTCTTTCAGACCGTATTGCTGACCGTTGACCTTTAATGAATACGTCCTCAAAGCACTTTCCTTCAGACCTTTATATGAGTTATTCACAACATACAGAGTGAAAACATAATTACCGTCTGCATCGGCAGTAGTTACCTTATAGACGGGAATGGAAATTGATTTGAGCTTACAGTCGCTTATTCCGAAAACATCCTGAAGCGCATACGGCGCCCATTCTGCTGAATACACATACATATTAAAAAGGGCTATATCCTGCTGCAATGCTCCGGACACGGTTTTATATACATTCTCCGGAATATAGTTTTCGACGACCGTGTAAGGTCCTTCAGGCTCGTCCGTCGCGTCCTGCGCGTCGGTATCTTTTTCGTCTGTTGTTGTTTGTTGCATAGTATCCGTTTCTTCGCCTTTCTCCGTGTCCTGCGCGCACGAGCAGGCAGAACAGAGAATAATAAGTGTAACCATTAAAAATGAAATTATTTTTTTTAACATTTTCAACTCCTGAATCGATACTTAAATTTCATGAATACCGTCATGTTTTTTAACCGGTAACATTATCGGTCTCTTTGGCAAACAGTATATTACCGGAAGTTGGAGCGTGAGGTACTGTGCAGCCCCGTCGCATCTTTTTGAAATTCGGGTAATGACGCGATGAAATGCTGCTTTAATATCTCATTTTAAAGCCTCATGCCGACACCTCGCTTTCAGCTGCGCAATGGAGGTTATTTTATACATATTTATTCTAACATAATCACGAAAAAAAACAAACACCTATTCGGGACATTTTGATTTCAAAATCGGACATTTTGTCCGAATTAAAAACAATACCATGCCGCTGTCTGCCTTTATACTGAAAAAGCGTCGGGGGCAAGTCATCGAGGTACCGAAAAGCGGGGCTGTTACCGTGAAGGTTACAGCCCCGCAGTCTATCTTTTCAAAGCGCTTTTACGGTATTCGGTGGGACTCAAGCCCGTGATCCGCTTGTAAAAAACGCTCATGGTGCTCGACTTTGTAAACCCGGACAGGCGGGCAACCGACGAAAGGCTCAAGGTGCGGTCAGACAACAGTCGCTCAATATATTCTTTTCTCGCATCGGTGATTATGTCCTTGACTCCGCATCCGGAATATTTACGTGCGATCCGGTTCAGATGCCTCGGGCAAAAGCCGACAGCCTTTGACACTTCTTCCACCGTTATGGTCCTGTCGGCATTGAGGGATATGTATTTTTTCATGTTCAGAATAACCGGCTGATAGGAATCCCTTTCAATTACCCTCATTTTCAGCGAATCATTTGCCGCCGGGTGGAGACTTGTATCCTTTATCTGCTCGAATATGTTGATAAGGAAAAATTCCATAAGCTTAAGCAGAATTTCATTGTCCACGGAAACGCCCTGCTCCATATAGCTGCGCATAAGGGAGATCAACAGATCGGAACGGTTTCCCCCTGTGTATACTCCCGCGCCTTCGCTTATCAGCTTGCTTCTGACGTGTTCGTATTTCGGGGATACGTTGTCGATGTAAAACGCAAATCCGTACTTGACTGTCCCGCGGGCGACACTTACATTGCGGTGTCTGATAAAGGGCGCATATATGATGAAGGAGCCTTTTCCGACATTGAACCTGCCGACCTCGGTCCTGATTTCGGTTTGCCCTTCTGTGACATAATGCATCTCGCAAAAATCGTGAATGTGTTGCTCCGTGCGGAGGTATTCATCTTCCGTATATATAATGCGAGAACATACAATACGCACCGTGAAATCGGGATTCTGTATCCTCAACGCACATGGAAGATAGTATTTATCGGCGTCCTTATAAAGCATCTCCCTCATTTCATCACCCCACAATTCTTTAATTATGCGTAAAGTATATCACTTTTCGCGGCGTATGACAAGTGAATTTTAATCATAGTTTATGCGGGGGAAACTTTTCAAGTGAAAAGTTTCCCCCGCACCCCTTTCAAAAGCTTTCAAACCTGTTATAGTTTATCCAAGTCCGAAGTTCTTGAAGGGAGGTGCGGAGGGGCACTTCTTTCAAGAAGTTCCCCTCCGCAAAAAATACATTCTATTTCATAAGATCAAGAAGCTTTTGAGGGATGGGTTCGTCGCAGATCAGGTTATCGATTTCGGAGATATGGCAGAGATTATTGAGAAATGTATGTCCTATCTTACTGCTGTCGCACAGACATACGGCTTTTTCGGACTGTTTGATCATTGCTTTACGAAGGCTGTTTTCTTCAATGGAGCTGTCGGTCAGCCGTCCGTCCATGGAAATCCCCCGACAAGAGAAAAACACCACGTCGGCATTATAATTCCGCACGGTTCGGATGGCGTCATCGCCGACGTAGGAAAGAGAGCGGATTATCATATGACCGCCCGTGCAGATATTCCGTATACCCATTTCCCCGAGCAGATAAGAGGATTTGGCAGAGCTGGTTATGACGATCAGATTCCGAAAATCGGCAAGCAACGGTACAAGGCTGTATATACTTGTGCTGCCGTCAAGCATTATTGTGTCTCCGTCCTTGACAAATTCCGCCGCTTTCTGCGCTATGACGCTTTTTGCTCCGTTTTGCTCCTGTTCCCGCAGAAAAAACGGAATAATGTCATCGGCAGACTTTTTGATTATCTGCGCACCGCCGTGTGTGCGGATTATCTTCCCCATTTGCTCCAGCTTTAAAAGATCGCGGCGCAGGGTAGGCACGCTGACATACAGCTTTGCCGAAAGCTCCTGCGTAGTCATGCTCTCCTTTTCCAGCAGAGCATTAAGTATTCTCCCCTCACGCTCATAAAACGGCATTGTTTTTACCTCACTCAAAAAATGATTGATACGCTCAAGCAATCGCTCAATTATTGTTGCTTATCATCAATAAGCCCCGGAAATATTGACAAAATTTGATTTTATTATTATGATTATACCATACAGTCAGAAAAAAATCAATGCTGACGGGAGGTCTTAGCGTGAAAGTTTTGTATGTCTTTGTGTGAAGTACATCTTTTTCACGCCCAAATTGCTCTCAAAATGGGACCCAACCCAT
>JBJDZF010000266.1:0-3088 GCA_051867855.1 Eubacteriales bacterium | reverse complement strand
GATCACGGAACACATATGCGTCTCGGACCGTCTTCAGGTCATTATTTCCGTAGTATGTACGGTGCGGATATCTCGGGCATCGATGTTGTATTACATCAGATAAAACCCTTTGAGAGCCACTATATGCATTACGCACCGATAGCGGGTGGGTATGCCGATCCTGAATTTTTTGACTACACATTGGCAAAGCTCGCATATTCGGATGCCCGTCATGACCCGAAAAAGGCGGGAAACACCTTCTGCGAGATATTCGGTGCATACGGTTGGGGTGAGAGCATGGACGAGATGTTGTATCTCGCAAATCATATGCTCGTCCGTGGGATAAATCACTTTGTTCCGCACGCCTTTTTTCACTCGGAGGGATTGACGGACTGTCCGCCTCATTTCCTTGTCGGGAATACTGTGCCTGTCAATCAATCACAGAAAAAAATGTTTGAATATATGACAACACTGTCCTGTCTGCTCTCCGACGGCGACAGTGAGGCAGATACCGTAGTCTGGTATAACGCTGAAGCGGAGTGGAGCGGAAAGGCTTTCACATCAATAGACAGCGTTGCCAAGAGGCTTACAGAGGCACAGGTGGCTTTCTGCTTTGCGGATACAGATACGCTTGCGAATGCAAAGCTTGGAGATGACGGCTTTGAAATTTCGGGCCATTCTTACAAAAAACTGGTGATCCCGACTTTTGAAAAACTTCCCGAGGAGGTTACAGCAATTCTGAAGCGGTTTGAACGCTTCACAGAATACTCCGACGGTACGACAGAACATTGCGGAGATAAATGCAGTTTGCGTATCTATCGCTACGAGAAAAACGGCGAGTGTTACGAGATGCTGTTCAATGAGGGGGCGGCTCCTGTCGTCTATGAAAACCCAAGGGACTTTAAATATGCTCTTGACTATCTGAACGGCACGTATCGCACGATCGACGGCATGCTCACACTTGGGGGCGCTGAAGCGGTGATCCTGCGAAATCAAACCGATGGCTTACTTTGCATTGACGGGCTTTGCGAATGCGAAAGCATAAACAGTTTTGATGTGAAGATCAAGTCTTTCGACTCCGGTATGGATTTTGAGGACTATCGCAAGGGTGTGGATACGAGCTTTGATATTAACGCAAGAGGAGAAAAGCCGAGTTTTTCAGGTTGGGTCAGATACATATTTGAAGTTGATATGAGCGGTTTCGACGGTTTGAAGCTTGAGTACAGAGCCGACGCCTGTGAAATAAACTTTGGCGGCGAGGAATTCGTCGGAGCAGGCGGTCTTGTGTGGTGTATGCCGGAGAAATTAATCGACGGAAAAGTAAGCGTTGAGGTAACTCTGCTTAATTCTCATGCGTATCAACTACGTGATCCGTTCAGTTTGTATGACGCGATCCGCCCGTGTATGATTGATAAGGTAGTTTTTCTCAGGCGTTCAAGGTAAGAACTGTGGAAACAGTTAAATGAAATAACCGATTCTCGGTCTGATGTGGTTGGGCAGATTGTGAATTGTTTATTATAATTTTTCAAACAGATAGGGGAGGTGCATATCAACGATACACGAACTGACCACTTTTGGCATTTTAAATAAGCGCTGATTTCGTCACTTTTTCAAAACGGAATATTCCGCATGGCTTTTCACTGTTAACGTCGCTTGATCCGTTAATGGATGATGCGAGCAGTTATTACGTGAATAAATTAAAAAGGTAACGAATCTTGTTACTGAATTCAAAAAAAGGAGATATAAACATGAAAAAAATCAACAAATCATTAAGGTTACTGTCTTTGTTTCTTGTTGTTTTGATGGTGTCATCCCTTATTGTTTCCTGCGGCAAAGGCAAGAATGAAGAGGAGACAACCACCGAAGGCGGCTCGGGTAACGTATCGACAACGGAATCAGTTTCCGGTGATGGAGAGACCGAACCGATCGATTACCGCACCCTGATGCCCGAAGCTGATTATGACGGTGTGCAGGTAGATATTCTTTATCTCGACGGAAGAGATGAAGCGCTATTTTGCGATCAGGAAGACAAGGATACATTCGGAAAAGAAGTTGCACTCAGAAACGATTATATCGAGGACAAGTATAATGTGGATCTGAATTTTTTGATGGCTCGCGGAGAATCGGGATTTCATTCGGAATGCAACGCGGCAATAATGTCCGGTGATTCACCTTATGATATTGTCATGCCGGATTTTTACTACCGCTTGGAAACCACCGGATATTTTGTGAATCTGCGGGATTACAGTTCCATACTTAAATTTGACAATCCGTATTGGGTATCCAAATGGAATGACAATGCTACCATAAACGGCCGCCTTTACAGTGCAGTCGGGTATATGGGTACTGATTTTATTTCGGCATGTGAAGCTATTTTTTGCAATGAGTACGTTGCAAAAGATCTGAAATTGGGCAATCAGGTGTATGAAGCGGTAAAAAACAAGACATGGACGCTTGAAACCATGCTGGGAATGATGAAAAAGAATTCATCCGATGTCAGCGGAGACGGAGTGTGGGACACAAATGATAACTACGGTCTTGCATATAATCTCTGGGGAGGCAGAGCTCTGTTATCGGGTTGCGGTCTGTGGCTGTCCGAATTCAATGACGGTATGCCGGAATTTACTCTGGTCACTGATAAAAACATCAATGTGTTCGATACCGTCAAGGCTTTTCTGTGCGACAATGAATACTGCTATTACGGTGGTAGTGGAACCAAATATGATACCCCCAGTACCGGTGACCGTTGGGTGTTCATGAACGGTCGTGCTCTGTTTGAAACTATGTGCTTGTCTTATGCAAAAAATCTGAGTCAGCAGTGGAATGCGGAGGGCTATGGCATGTATCCGATGCCCATGTTGGATACCGATCAGGAGGATTATATTACACCTTTAAGGGGTTCTATTACTCAGATGATCATGCTCAATGCGGAGGATATTGAAATGTCGGCGACCATTCTGGAAGCCTTCAATATTCTTTCATATACGGATCTCCGCACGGTTTACTTGGATGATATGCTTAAATCACGCTATTCCGGTAGCCCACAGATTGCCGAGATGGTTGATCTGATCGTGGATAAGGTTAATGTTGATTTTGCTTACATCTTCCA
>JBJDZF010000265.1:0-3090 GCA_051867855.1 Eubacteriales bacterium | reverse complement strand
AACAGAAAGAACGAGGTAATCAAAACATGAAGAAACTCATCAATTCCATCAAGAAGAAACTCAATTCCATCGCAATTTCCGCCAAGACCGCCATTGCATCCACCTCCGGTGAGGGATATATCGATACGGGCGTCAAGATCATCATCGGCGTCGTAATCGGCGGTGTGATCCTGGCAGGTCTGTACGCGCTCTTCAACTCCACCATTATCCCCACTCTTACTACCAAGATTCAGAGTATGTTCTCCTATTCCGGAACCTGAGTCGAACCACACCGGGGGAGCTTTTGCTCCCCCCAATTAACTAAAAAGAAAGGAGTGCCTGATGACACATTATAAAAACTCATTATTGAACAAATCCGGTGAAGGTCATATCGATACCGGTATCAAAATCATCATCGGAATCGTTATCGGTGCTTTGATCCTCGGTGGGTTGTATGCCTTGTTTGCAACGGTAATCCTTCCACAAATGAATGACGAGGTTGATCAAATGATGGATTATGCTAAAGACGGGGTGACTGTTCAGCGACTGTTGAACAATGAAACCGGAACCTATACTTTGAAGTATTCCTATGACGGGAAGCATTGGCAAAGCGTACAGATGCCGAATTACGGAGACGGTGCTTCCGTTTACAGCCTGATTGACGGTGGCGATGAAGTGTCCGAACAGGCGGCAATTGTAAAAAAAGGTTCGAGTTATTACCTGATTGCCTCTTCGGATGGAATCAAATGGACCGAACAATTCAGCTTCACGGCTACCAGCATCACACATTTCTATTACGGCAGCAGTTCGGATCTTCCAAGAACCTCTGGATCATTCAGCGGGAACAGATTCGTCATCCGTTGGCTTGCAGGTGGGTCCACTTATTATTCAGGTTCAGCAGTTCATGCAACTTCATGGAGTAAACCGACCTGGTCTGACTTGATTCCAATCGTATGAAAGGAGCGTTATGAAAGGAATTCATTATTTAAAAAACAAATCCGGTGAAGGTCATATCGATACCGGCATCAAAATCATCATCGGAATCGTTATCGGCGCTTTGATCCTCGGTGGGCTGTATGCCTTGTTTGACAATTTGGTTATGCCGAAATTCAATGCCAAGGTGCAGGATATGATGCATTACGAGGAAGGTGCTTCTGCGTACAGGTATGGCGCAACGCTATCCTCCCTGCAATACTCCTATGACGGTTCGACTTGGCTGAGTTCGGAAATCCCAGAGCTTGATGAAAATGCCTCCGTGAAAAAGGTCTTAAACACATCCGAGAAGGATTTCAGCCTTGCACTTGTCTACGATTCTAAAAACGTTTATATTCTGAAGACAGAAGATAACGGGGCTCACTGGTCTATCGCATACAATGCCGGAAAATTCAGTTTGGACGGAAAACGAGTAGAGTACAGCCTGTATCAAAATCAAACCGGAACATTCGGTATGATGGTAAAAGTGTATGACGCACCTACCGGGACATCTGCTATAGGGAATCTGTACAAAAGCACGGACGGTCGCTCTTGGCAGAGAGACGGATTGCCTTTGGTTTTCTTTTAAGAAGGAGGATCAAATATGCAGACAATTATAAAACCTATCATCTACCCGATTACTCCCATCAAGCCCTTTTATGCCTATAACATCACGGAATCAACATTCAGCATTGCTCTTATCGTATTATCCGCATTGGCTGTCATTGGAACTTCCGTGCTGATCGGCTGGGTACTGTCTAAAGTGATGGCAAGCAAAGGCATGGTATCAAAACCGATCTTCAATCTGATAGCATCAGGAGCAATAGGACTTTGCCTCTTTCTGCGGTTCGGGATTTCTGTCGAACTCATTCAGGGGTTATTTTTGTTTTTCGTCCTCCTGTTTGCTTCCATGTCCGACCTGACAACCCATACGGTGGACGATTCCGTTTGGATCACGGTGTTCGCACTCGCACTTGCGAGCATTTCGACGCAGGGTATCACCTCAATGACATTGGGCGCTCTGTTCGTGTTCGTTCCGCAGATTGCGTTGGCGTTGATCCCTCCGCACAAAACCCTTGGGGGTGCAGACATCAAACTCTCAACAGCCCTTGCATTCCTTCTCGGTGCATGGAGAGGAATTGGTGCATATATGGTGGGGCTGATTCTGGCAGTCGTCATCATCAGCATCTATAATCGAAAAAAGAATCGCAATACGAAGCAACCGTTTGCACTGGTGCCGTTCCTCAGTATCGGTGCGATGATACTGTTCTTCGCATAAGCGGAAAGGAAACAAATGAAGAAACAGAAAACAAAAAACACCGGTGCGAAGGTCATCGGTAACCGCACGGTCATCGGCATTGTCTGTATCGTGGCGGCACTTGCCATCTGCTTCGGCATCGCTCCGCTGGTCAACAGGCTCAATGACGGCAAGACGGAGATCGTGCGGATCTGTCAGACCGTGATCAAAGGCAGTCAGATCGGCGAGGGAGATGTGGAAACCATAAAAGTGGGTTCTTACAATCTCCCTGCGGGTGTGCTGACGAAAAAGGAAGATGTTGTAGGTAAATATGCCACCGGCGACCTCTATCCCGGAGAGTATATTCTCCCCGCCAAGATCACCTCGGATGTGAATACGGCATCGGATATCCTTGAAGGACTCGGCAGTACACAGAAAGCCATCTCCCTGACCATCGGCTCCTTTGCACAAGGACTGTCGGGCAAGCTGGAAACCGGAGATATTATCTCGGTGATCGTGTATTCACAGAAGGACGGATTTGCCTTTACGCCCGGAGAACTGCAATATATCCGTGTCATCACATCCACCACTTCACAGGGTGTGGATAAGGCAGACCGTACCGACAACACACAGCCGGTAACCGTCACCCTTCTTGTCAATCAGGAACAGGCAGAGCTTCTCGCACAGTATGAAAAGAGTGCTTCCATGCACTTCGCTCTGGAATATCGCGGGGATGCCGCAACAGCACAAAAATATCTGGACAGGCAGAACGAATATTTCGCATCGAAGGGAGAGTGACCTATGGCAGAAGGAAAGATCATTGCCGTATGGGGTTCTCCCAACAGCGGCAAGACCACATTCGCAACCAAGTTGGCGACATCCATCTACTCGTCCTTCGAGTC
>JBJDZF010000264.1:0-3106 GCA_051867855.1 Eubacteriales bacterium | reverse complement strand
CTTTTTGAATTTGTTCGGTATCTATAGTTAATCCCAAATGATCTTTAACAAGTTTAGGATATTTATTGAGTAAGTGTTCGGACAACACATCAATGCCAAGGATTGTAAGTTTAATTCCTAAAGTTTCACACCGATCTCTGAATTTTTTGTCATCGCGAGGAGATATATTTGATGATGTATGACAATAGATAATTTCACTAATATCACCAACAGAAATTCCCGTCTTAGATTCATCAAGGCATTTGTTCAAATCATCTTCAATCTTTGCAACCAAAGCACTTTGTTGCGTTGTGTACTCAACAAAAATATACTTTTCATCCACGAAAAAATATGTGTCGGGAGTGCCAGGTGTAGTTTTTTGAGCTCCAGCCTTCGTGCCAAGAGCAACTATATTAGGGTATCCCTCTTTTGAAAGATATGAATCACACAATATCTGAAAACTCGCTTGATTCATGGCTGCGATTCGTTCTTTTATTGTAGTAATAGTTGCCAAGGTGGCACCTCCTTTTCTTTCCAGAGGGAGAAAAAAGAACATAATTGGCCTTTGTTCTCCCGTAATTTAATTTTTACTCCGCTATGCCGTCCGTATCAAAGATGTGATCCAACTCGTCCGGAGTCATAGCGCGAAGCACCTTGTCACGAACAACCATATCAGTCAAATCCAAGCGCACAAAGTTGCTTCCGCCTGCGTTTGGATTCTTGTGAATCAGCTGAATTCTACCAATGCGGTCTTCGTTCTTAGCATACTCCGCGAGGGCTTTTGCTTTGGGAAGGTTGTCCGCATACTGATTTCCGTGGGGTTCAAGAATGTCTACAACATATTCGGCATAAGGATCGCTACGCACTACCAAGAAATCGGGATAGAATGCTTTCTTCTCTCCGCCGATTTCATAAGGTAAGCAAAGCGCCCATGTGCCTCTCGAAGGGTTGCGCAACCAGCAAACAAAGTCGTTTCTACGTGCCTCTTCCTGGATAAGCGAGCTTTCCCAACCATTCAGCTTTATTTTAGCAATTCCGGTTTCAGGGGATGCCAACAAATGATTGTCGTACTCAGTTCCGTCGGGATCTTCACGAACGCTGATATTTTCGGGAATCGCGAAGATCTGCTCACTGATTACATCACTATCTGCCATAATATCGTGATACTTCTTCTTGCAGGCATCTGATTTGCTGACGATAGCAATACGATACTTTTTGCTGAACTCATTCAGCTTTTTCTTCGCATAATCTCCAAGCTTTGCTCTGCAAGCATCATCGTTGGCAAAAAGAACGCAATCAATTTTATGAGCATTGGGATCGTCTTCGTCATAATAAAGATATCCGTATTTACTTGGGAATCCATATCGTCCGAGTTTGGCATCCGCATCTCTTACACGCCTGTCAAGATCGTTCTCAGACATCATCGTAAGGTCATCAAAGTAATTATCAACCAAAGCTTGTCCGAAGGGATCAAATACCTGAATCGATAATTTGAATTCCAACACCTGTTTTGCAAGCTCATCATATTTACCTGTACGATGGAGCTCATCAACGTATGCACGAATCAAGCCGAGAACGTCGTCGATGACTTCATCACGCGCATTTTGGTAAATAAGGTTGTGCGTAAGAAGATCAGCGAGATCAAGAAGCGATTTGAGATAATCATTGATGCGATCGTGGCGGATAAAATACGTTAAATAACCTTGTGCATTGATAAAATCAATAATCTCAATGCGGTCAATATCCGTTGGAATTACAAGCTGCCTGCCGGGTGCGGGCGGTGTAAACAACGGAGTAGTGGGCGCGCTTGGTGCGGGAACGGTAACGGTCATCGGAGGATTGTATTCAGGTACAGTGCTTTCTCCCATAGGAGCAGAATGGGTATGGGACGGAACAGGAGGATTATCGCTTGTCGGCGCAGTAGTGACAGGGATCACAGGGCTTGCATCGGCTGAAACGGGTGTGTCAAACATACTCGTTTGTCCGGGAACCATAGCCGGCTGACGTGTATTTCTCGGTGTATGAACCGTCCAAGTAACGTAGGTCGGTTCTTCGAGCGATTCGCCGTTGATTTCTGTAGGAATATCTCCACCTTCGTTGCTTTGCAGCTCTTCTACAACTTTCTTAACAGTATCCTTGTTAAAATAGGGCAAGTAGAGCTTTACATCGTTCAAGAATTCATCACGTTGTACACGCATCTGCAAGGGCGTTCTTACCATTCTACCAAGCAACTGTGCGATATAGGTGGGATCATTGCGGACAGCAAAGGACATCATTGTTTCTGCTCTTGGACAGTCCCATCCCGTCGATAAAGCTTCCTTGAAGAAAACAACTTGAATCTTATGATCGGATGCAATTTCGGATGCCTTTACATGAGGAATCTTAAGCCCGTTTAATTCTACGGTTGTGCCCTCACCAAAGCAATGGACAACTTCTCCGGCGGCGAATCGCTTTCCGAGCTTTTCTTCGATTTTCGCAAGAACGTCTTCAAGGTTGGTATCCGACAACGCAGCACCGCTTCCTTTGCGAACCTGAATCACAAAAACAGGATCAACATTTGCATAATGCTGCTCTGTGGTATATTGCTTCCATCTCAGGCACTTCTTCTGCCATTCTTCGATAGCGGCTTCCAAAAGAACCATATCGTTATTCTTTTCGGGATCGTCGGGATAGGTGATTACAATCCTATCCTTCAGAAGACCCGAACCGCGGACATCATCGGCAGTAATAACATACTTTTGAAGTCCTACGTTTGTTATGTTACCGACCAATGTGTTAAATCTATCTGCAGTAGCACTGATACCGAGAACTACGGGCATTGAGCGCATAGTGCGCTTAATACCGTTTTCGATGTATTCGTAACCCTTGATAAAACGCTGCATTATGGTCGTATCGGTTCCGGCTTCTCGTTTGCTTTTCGCTCCACGGTGCGCCTCGTCAATGATGAAGTACAGATGATCCGACTTGTTTTGAATGGTATTGTCAAGTGTTTCCCAAATAGTGTACTGACGGGAATCGGAATGCTGAGTCAGTCTGGCACTGCGGCTGATTTTCTGAGTATTGAGAAAATAAATATTACCGTCCTCAAGCATTTCCATATCGAAGGACTCATCGGATATGGTAACAC
>JBJDZF010000263.1:0-3125 GCA_051867855.1 Eubacteriales bacterium | reverse complement strand
GTGAAAGCACATATGAACAGCGACGGAATTGTAACATTTTCAAAGCTCTATACCATGGACTATGAGGTTACGGATTTTTATGCCGAAAAACAAAGCTGGTGCGACGGTGCGCTGTTTATACGTGACAGACCACGAAAGAGCAACGGCCTTATATTTTTAAACGGGTGCAGCGGAGAGTAAACGGATTGCTTTGGAAAATCCTTTTTCGCAGATATTGAGAGTTTTGTGTGTCTGCCGTATAATAGCATATACTCGGTACGCAATATTTCTTCGCAGTTTGCTTTTCCGGATGCATATCTTGTTGAATTTAATATTGTACAAAACGGAAGAAAACTTACTTTTAGCAACACACCCTTTTTTATACGAAGTATGAATCCATATTATGTAAAGGGGCTTGTAAAATCCGCCGTGGCAGAATATGAAGCACTTTCCCAAAGCCCTGCAATGCTGAAAGCCATAGTCTATCAGTTAATCGCCTACCTTGGCAAGGAATCCATAAACACCGATAATGGCAAATATTCTTTGCTCGCGCCGGCTATCGAATTCTTAGAAAAGAATCCCATAAACACCTTGTCTGTTGAGGAGTTAGCAGCCATATGCCACGTCAGCTCCGGGTGTTTTAGAAAAGCCTTTCATGCCTATGCAGGCAAAAGTCCGCTACAATACCAAATTGACAAAAAAATGGACATAGCAAAACAGATGCTTAATAACAGCAATACCTCTGTGGAGAGAATTGCAGAGCTGTTGCACTTTGAAAGCAGTGCCTATTTTTGCAGGCTTTTTAAGAAAAAAAACGGCATAACGCCGTCAGAATACCGAAATGAAATTTAATTCTTGCGTAAGTTGTTTTATTTGCAAGAAATACTCCGTGAGGGAGGAGCCGAACGGAGGCTTGCTGTCGTCATAACCTTCATAGCCGCAAAAAGTATTGGAGATAGGATTTTCCACTTTTTCCTTGCGCTTGTTTTACCACCCAGCGCTTTGATAGCCAATGCTTTTGCGGGGGGATGGTCTGTTCAATCAACTTCGTTTTAGTAAGATATACTTGACCAATTTCGCTTTATATGTTATAATTAGCGTATCTCAAACCGGAGGCAAGTTTGAAATTAACTATCTTCTCCCCCATTTGTGCCTTGAGGCGCAGTGGAAAGGAATGGTCATAAAAATGAAAAAAATCACGATAATTTACGGCGAGCTGAAAACCGCCGTTCAAAAGAAAGCGATTGAAGTATTAAGCGAGCTGTTGATCGAGTACACCTATGAATATCCGGCATGTTTTTTGTACGGCACCGAGCCGGAGCTTGCGGACACCATTAAAATTTATATCGGTACAGCACAGAATAATCCTGCTTTACAGGGCGTTTCCGAAAAAAAGCTGACGCGCAGTGAGGAATATGCCGTAGCGGTGAGAAACGGCGTTGTATACATAGAGGGCTTTGACGACGCAGGCGTGCTTTACGGCTGTATTGATTTTTACAACAAATATATTTTGAAGTTGGAATATCCGGATGATTCCCGCGTCTTTGCCGTGCCGCCTTTTGAGAAGGCGCTGCCTGACTTTTATTACACATCCCGCCCGGCGGTAACAAACCGCGGCATATGGACGTGGGGACACGTGATATATGATTACCGCAGCTTTTTAGACAATATGGTAAAGCTGAAACTGAACACTGTGACCATTTGGAATGACTATCCGCCGGTAAACGCAAAGGAAATGGCGGAATATGCACATTCCTGCGGGATCAAGCTGTTCTGGGGCTTTTCGTGGTGCTGGGACACCAACTGCGCAAGGTTTTCGCTTGATAATCTGAGTGACAATGCCGCTGAAATTGCTGAAAAATATGAACGGGAATACAGCCATATTGGTGGCGACGGAATTTATTTTCAGTCCTGCACCGAGCTCTCTGTCGATTCCATAAACGGCAAGGTGATTGCGGAAGCCGTAACGGAGCTTGTGAATAAAACCGCCGCTTTGATTTTTGAAAAGCACCCGCAGCTTGAACTGCAATTCGGTTTGCACGCGACTTCTGTTAAAAATCAACTTCAATTTATTGGGCAGGTGGATCCGAGAATACGCATTGTCTGGGAGAACTGCGGTTCGTTCCCGTTCTCCTACATTCCGCGCGATGTAAAGGACTATGACAACACAACGAAATTTGTTCGGAAAATTGCCGTTCTGCGCGGAACGGACGATAAATTCGGCGTTGTCACAAAAGGCTTTACCAAGCTTGATTGGGGCGCATTTGAGCATTTGAACGGTTCGGTCAATATCGGAAAAACCTCGAAATCCTTCCAGAATAACCGTGTTGTAAGAAAGAACAAGGCATGGCGGTATTTCCAGGCGTACTGGCTTTCCTATGCCGATAAGGCATACGATCTTGTAAAGCTTTTAAGCGAAATCAAGCAGGGGGATTTGTATATCACGCCGCTTGTTGAGGACGGTATGTTTGAAAAGAATATCATGTATCCCGTTGCGCTTTTTTCAGAAATGCTGTGGGATACCGAAACCGAGCTTCCCGCAATGATGAGCGAGGTTGCGTTAAGGGATTATGTTGATTTTGCGTAACCAGGGCAAGTAGATAAGAGGGATAGAGCCTATTCTTTGTCAATCGGCACAAAAAATACGGTAATCCATGCCGCGCAAAAAGCGATCGCCATAAACAATGGCCTGACAAGGAAGTATTTATGCCAGAATAAGACAATCCGAAGAGAGGTTTTCGGATTATTTGCCGTTGCACGATGATAAATATGAATTTATTGGAGAAATTAGAATGAGGGCCCCGTTTCAAGTATTAGCTATTCCATACAGGAAAGGAACGCCGATACAATTTTGTGTCTTGCATCGTTCAGATCATGATCAGTGGCAGTTTGTTGCAGGCGGAGGAGAAGATGCTGAAAAACCGGTAGAGGCTGCAGTCAGAGAAATTTATGAAGAAACAGGAATTAAGGCGGATAATATTACAACGTTGCTATCCATGGCGTATGTTCCTGTAAATGTTATTTCGGAATACCATCGGAAATATTGGGCAAAGGATATTTATGTTCTTCCCGAGTATCATTTCGCGTTTGAATGTATTTCCGACATAAAACTATCTAATGAACACCTTGATTATGATTGGCTCAGT
>JBJDZF010000262.1:0-3145 GCA_051867855.1 Eubacteriales bacterium | reverse complement strand
AACACCTCATGACAGCCTCATGAGTGTGGGTTATCGGGTGGAATTTTCCGATGCGGAAGGGAAGCACGCCATTGGCGTAGCTACCGATATGGGTTATGTCAGCGAGACGGTAAGGCGGTCGCTGTACGGTTGTGAGGCGGTCGTTCTCGAGTCAAATCACGACGTGGAGATGCTCGAGAGGGGGAGTTATCCGTACGATCTGAAAAAGAGGATACTTTCCAAGCGCGGGCATCTGTCAAACGCGGAGAGTGCGGAGCTTGCCGCAGAGCTTGTCGGCGGCGGTGCGCGCGGATTCCTTCTGGCACATCTGAGCGAGGAGAACAATACGCCGGATCTGGCACTTGACGCCTTTATATCCGCGGTCGCAAGCCCGGATGTTTTCGTTGCCGCGGCGGCGCCTGACGCACCGACAGAGCTATTCCTCCCGGGAAGAAAGGCAGATAAAATACAGGAGGCTCGTAATGGTCAGTGTCAAGCTGTTGAGCGTGGGAACGCTTAAGGAGCAGTATCTGCGCGATGCTTTTGCGGAATATTCCAAACGGCTTAACGGAATGTGCCGCTTCGAGGCGATTGAGCTTAAAGAAACAAAATTACCCGAGTCCCCGTCCAAAGCCGAAATAGCGGTGGCGCTTGACGAAGAGGGCGCGAGAATAGTATCGAAGATTCCGCCGAGGGCGTACAGGATCGCACTGTGCGTCGAGGGCGTGCAGTGCTCTTCCGAAGCGTTCGCACATAAGCTCGAGTCCGCCATGCGCGAAAAAAGCGAGGTGGTCTTTATAATCGGTAGCTCTTACGGGCTTTCGGATTCGGTCAAAAATGCCTGTGATATCAGGCTGTCTCTGTCACAGATGACCTTTCCCCATCAGCTGACACGCGTCCTGGCGGCGGAAGTAATTTACAGGACCTTTAACATTATCAAGGGTACGAGATATCACAAGTGAAAGCGTGAAAGTTTTGTTGCCTTTAAGTGAAGTATATCTTTTTCACGCCCAAATTGCTCTCAAAATGGCGCTCATCCCATTTTGATTTGCATTGCAAATACGAGCAATTTCAATATTTATTTGAGCCACCTGTGGCGGCATGGAGATTAATATGACCGAGGGCAATTTTTCTCCGCGCAGAGCATCGCGGAAATATTAGTGGACAAAATCATTATATATTGGTTTCGTGTTAAATATAAATGAATCTTTACACCGTGCCTGAATTTGTCGGCGGTGGTCATTAAACTTTTTACAATCACTTGACAAGAATGGCGTTTTGTGATAGAATACATGAGTCGTTTGATGTGAAATAGATGTGAGAAGCCAGTTTTTGAGTTTTGTACTGTTGTTCTTCGTTCATGTCGGGCGTATATACGGAGGGGTATCGAAGCGGTCATAACGGGGGAACGAGCAAAAAACGATTGAGCATCGTTTTTTGCGAAGTGAGTACCGAAAATAAGGAGTATGGTGAGCTGCGAAGCCTGCGAGACGGACGACTATATTTTCGGTAAGGGCACGAGTCTTGAAAATTTGCGATCCATGCGGACGCAAGAATCGAGAAAAGCCTTGCAACACCTGACTTTTTCGGCACTCCGAAAGTAGCGCAAAAGCGCATTTCTAAAAGAATTTCTAAAACAATTGAATATCTGATGATTTCTGTCGAAAGACAGTTTCATATACGGAGAGGTATCGAAGCGGTCATAACGAGGCGGTCTTGAAAACCGTTTGGGGGCAACCCCACAAGGGTTCGAATCCCTTCCTCTCCGCCAAAAGCCCCGATTTTTCGGGGCTTTTTTAGAAAAAATATAAAAGGAGAACGATCATGGGTAGAGGAACAAGATATTTAGAGTCGTCTGCAACATCCGAGGAAGATTCTTATGGTTACAGAGTAGAATGGGATGACTATATTACCGCTGATTACGATTACAGCGAAAAACGCGTAAAAGTTGAACATCATGGCGGTGGTTCGCGCGATGTGTCTGGTTTCGATAACGCATGGGATGTTTTTAATGATTACAGAGATCATCCAGACTACAAGGGGGTTCGACTTATTCGAATCGATTCTGATGGATCAGAAAGCGTTTATGCACGCAAATAAATAGAGTGAGGTTGTCATGAAACTTAAGTATAGTTTGAAAGACAAAGAAGTCAGCATGGAAGCGGATGTTGAAAAATTAGTCGAAAAAGGAATGGATCAAAAGGCAGCCCGCCCTGATAAAAGAACGAGATATCAAATCAAACAAGACGAGAAAAGAAAAAATGCAGAATTAAAACATAAGCAACAATTGACATACCTTCTCATTGGCATAGGCATGTTTG
Source organism: Eubacteriales bacterium (assembly GCA_051867855.1). GTDB lineage: Bacteria > Bacillota > Clostridia > Oscillospirales > CAG-272 > HGM12713. Next base: position 845 of record JBJDZF010000262.1, on the reverse strand, counting down.
TTGCGATAATCGCCTTTTGCGTAATTATGTCTATATTTTTTGATTAAAGTTAAAAGGCACAGCCCCACCTTATGGCAGGGCTGTGCCTTTTCTTATCCCTTATTCGAGAACATCAGGATCGTATTCATATGCCACGCGGATTTGTTGACGATCCCGAAGGCGACGTCGCTGACGAGGAAGTCAACGATAGCGGCTTTGGAGATGATATACTTGCCGCTGATGCGGACGGCATCGATGTGCTTTTGCTGAATGTGGGACAGCACCATGCCACGGCTGTAACCGATGATCTCTGCCGCGGTATCGATGACAAAGGCATCGGCTGTGTATTGGAGTCGCTTCTCCACGTGCGCTCGGAACGCATCCTTGTATTCATCCGCGAGGGTGATATAGCACTCTGCGATGGTGACGGTGTCCACGGGCTGGCGGTTCAGCAACACCTCCCGCTTCCGGGGCTTGGCGTTGAAGATCCCCACGGGGATCTCCTCTCGCCTTGCCTTTCTTTGTTTCTGCAGGTAAATTTCTACGTCCTCCAGGCGGATGATATATCGGTGGGTTGCGGTCGGACGGATGCGACACGGGATGATGCCGTTCTGTAGCATCCACGCTGCCTTTCTCTTGCTGACGTGGAGCATTTTGTAGAGCTGTTCCAAGGATATTTCGCCCTCCCCCAGCATATCAGCTCACCTCGCTTTCATCATCGGCAAGGAGCTTGCCCAGCTTCATCCCCGCCTCGCCCGTGGCGTTGACGTCAAGGTGAGAATAAATATCTGCAGTCGTACTCATGTTGCTATGGCCGAGATACTTCTGAATGACCTTCATGTTCACGTCCAGCGATACGAGGAGCG
>JBJDZF010000261.1:11756-13848 GCA_051867855.1 Eubacteriales bacterium | reverse complement strand
GACAGGGAATGTACAAGGGCGGATTCTACGGATATCCTACGACATATATCGACGGTGAATATATGCACATTGTCTATTCGATAGAAAAGGAAGCTCTCGGAGTCATGAGAGTAAAGCTTTCGGAGCTCGGGGTGAAATGATCCCGGCAACAGAGAAGGAGTGATAACTATGAACGGTTTTTCCGAGGAAAACGCAAAAGAGGTGCTCATGTCCGTAAACAACCGTTGCAGTGATACAAAGGATCTGTCCTGCCGCGTTGAGAGGTCGCGCATATATACGCCGGACGGTACGGAGAGCGCGTGGTATTATACCCACCATCCCTTTATAACGAAATTCAGGGGAAGATTTTACGTTTTCTATTCAAGCGGGAGAAGAAATGAGGACGACTGCGGTCAGAGAATAATGATGGCTGTGTCGGACGATTTCAAAAGCTGGAGCATATCGCCCCTTGTGGATTCCGTGATGGGTGAGGCATCCGAGAGGGTGCTTTACTGCAAGGGGTGTTACATACGCGACGGCGTGATGACGGTGTATTATCACGGGTATGAGTATGACTCTGCAGGTCTGAGGCAGAACGACGACGGCACGGCGCTTCGTCCCCTCGAGGAAAACTGCAGAAGGATAAATCACTGTACCTTTTGTATCTCCACGCCCGACGGGATGACCTGGTCGAAACCGAAGGAGCTGGGGTATCTTATCGGCGGAAACCTGAGCCCCGTAGAATATGGCGGCTTACTCCTGTGGGCGGGCTACGGAAGCCTTGCCTGTTCGGACAAGCTTTCCGGCACGGATGACTGGCAGAATATACGCCTGAGGCTCGACCCGGATACGGAGAGACCGCGGGCAATTACGGAGTCCGGTATGTACCGCACCGCAGACGGCGCGATCGTACTTATGAGCAGGACCAACGGCGGATGTATGCTGGCAGCGGCAAGCTTTGACGGCGGGAAGAGCTGGACGGATATGTACAGGTCGCAGTTTGAGGATTACGGTGCGAAATTTCAGCTCGGGGAGCTTAGCGACGGAAGATATTATTTTCTCGGCAACAATTCAAAGGCAAGAGCCGAGCTCGTTTTTGTCACATCGGAGGACGGCATAAACTTCAGCCGCTTCTATCTGCTCGGAGACAAGCCGTATGAGCAGGTACGCAAGGGACTTTATAAGGGCGGTGTCTACGGATATCCGACAAATTACTTTGACGGCGAGTATATGTATGTTGTCTACTCGCTTGACAAGGAAGGCCTTGAGGCAATGCGTGTAAAGCTCACCGATCTGGATATTGTATGATTTCCGGCGGGTGCGTAAAGAACATACGCTGCTGCGTATGCAGTACAAAATAAATTAAATAAAAAAGGAGAAAGTATGAAAAGGTTAAAACTTATTTGCATGATCCTGACCCTTGCTATCCTGCTCTCATCCGCTGCCTTGCTTGCGTCGGCGGAGACAACGTTTACCGATGCGGTGGAGACGTACGGAGAGGGAAAAGTGTTCTTCAGTGAGGCGGATTTCAAAAACGACGTGTCCTGCTTTAAGCCGAACACAACAAACGCAAGCAAATACTCCATCACATTCAACAGCGAGAAGGACTGGCTTGAGATAAGCACGGTTGCAGGCTATTCCGCGGTGACCGATATCACTGCGATCCCCGCAGATCTCGACAACTATACGATCTGTGCCGACCTTTACATGATCGGAAAAAATTACACCGGGGACAACGCTCTGTTCGGAATGGGCGTAAACAGTGCATCCGCATGGTCAAAGAGTACATATTTCCAGCAGAATGTCCAGACAAGCGGCGGTAACTGCTACATAAGCAACTTTAATTCCGACTCAAAGAATGCTAACGGTAAAACCGTTACATCAAGCACACCGTATACACTCGGAACGAAGCTGTCTCTGAAAATTGCGATTTCCACGACAGATGTCAGCTTCTATCTCAACGAAACGCTGATTCATACCATTGCGAAAGAAAATCTGGGATATGCATATGGAAACGGAAGCCCGTTCTTTATCCAGCGTGAGAATACCACCATTGCAATTGACAATCTTATGGCATACGCGGGAACAGGAGACCCCGATCTGTCCAACACCG
>JBJDZF010000261.1:0-11656 GCA_051867855.1 Eubacteriales bacterium | reverse complement strand
ATTGACAATCTTATGGCATACGCGGGAACAGGAGACCCCGATCTGTCCAACACCGCAACGGTCGTCGGCCACGGTCTTGCCGCAAACGATACGATCGATATGAGATTCATCGTTAAATACACGGATTCTCCCGCATACCTTGATGTGGCGGTTACCGTCGCAGGTAACGAGGTGACACCGAAGGTCGAAAAATTCGAGGGAACCAACGCGTCCACAGGGGAAGTTTACGGCGCGGGCAGCTATGTCTACACATATACCGTATCACTTTCCGCAAAGCAGATGACCGATGCCGTGGTGCTTACGGTCAAGGACGGAGACAAGACGCTTGCAAGTGACACCTACACTGTCAATGAGTATTGCGTCCATTGGATGAACTCGGCACAAGAGGACGGAGCCTCCGAGGCGGTAAAGAATGTCGGAAACGTCTGTGCGACAATGCTTATGTACGGCTATATGACGCAGGTGCATTTCGGTTACAACACCGAAAACACTCCCGATTTTGCCGCAGCCAAGGCTTATATCGACTCTGTTGCGAAGTAAGCGGGGTACGTTATGAAAAAGAAGTATTTAAGTCCCGGATTTGATTATATCGGATACATATCCACCGCAGATATAATCAGCACGTCACTTATTGACGGAGATCCGGAAAACAACGAATTGCCGACGATCTGGACACCTCTGTCCTGAATGACAATGAGAAAAGGTGTGATTATCCCGACGGCGCTCTGCCTCTCGGTGATCCTTATGCTTTGCGTCCTTATCTCCTGCGATAAAAACAAAAAGGAGACGGGTACTGACAAAGAAGCTGTTTCGGAAATGACCCCGGAAGCACCTGCGTCGGCGGAGAATGAGGTCTCCGGATCGGAGGGCATCACGGATACCGTCGGCGGAAATGACGGAATCGAGCTCCCCATCGTATGGGAGTGAGCGCGATACGCAAAAAATGCTTGGCAGGTATATGCTGTCGCATATGCTTTGACAATAAAAAATAACATTTGAAAGGAAGAAGAACAATGAAAAAGACTAAAATTGCCAGTATAGCTCTTGCCGCACTGCTGTTGCTCGCGGCATTCGCTGCACTCTTTGTGGCGGCGGAAGACACATCTGATGAAACCGCTATAGTTTATTATCCAAACGGAACCGTAATTTTCCAGGAATCGGATTTCAAGAATGCCGCCGATCTGTCCACGCTTTTTAAGGTCGCTACGGGCAGTGACGTACAGATCAGCTTCAACACGGAGACCGACAGACTGCAGATAGTGGCGCCGTCGAATAATACCGTTGTTGACATGATAGGCGTGCCGAAAAATATCGGAAACTATACCATGGTTGCTGATCTTTATCTGACGAGCAACGACTTTGGCAATAACGCTTTGTTCGGAATTGGAATCAACAGTGGCTCTGCGTGGTCGAGAAGCTCTTATTTCCAGTGCAATGTTTATACCGCAGATCCCGCAAAATACTGGTTCAACAACTATAATCCCGACGGAACGGGAGGTGCCGGAGGAGCAGGCGCAGTAGCAGCAGAGAAATATGAACTCGGAACAAAGGTAACGGTTAAGATCGTAGTTACCCCCGAGACCGTTGCAGTTTACTATAACGATACATTCTTATCGATCCTCAAGACAGAGAAGCTTGGGTATGAATTGGGCTCGGGAAGTCCCTTCTTCCTCCAGCGCGGAAAGACCACTCTCGAGATAGACAATCTGCTTATTTATTCCGGAACGGGTGAGCCCGATTACACAAAGACAATGGCAAACCAGCAGCCTCTGACCGAGCCGGAGACCGAAGCTCCTGCAGAGACGGATCCGCCCGCAACCGAACCGCCCGCAACCGATCCGGTTCAGACAGACCCACAGGACAGCGACACAACGTCAAAGCCTGAGGATACAAAGGCTCCTGCAAGTGAGAGCGTAAGTGAGAGCACCTCGTCGGCTGCTGATGACGGCAATAAAAAATCCGGATGCGGCTCCGTCATCGGAATAGGCGCAGTTGGAGTTGTGGCGGCACTCGGTGCGGTATTCGCAGGTGCTTCTCGTCGCAGAAGAAAATAACGGGAAGATTGATATGAAAAAATTCAGAAAGATCATTTGCGGTACTCTTGCGCTCCTCATGCTTTCCGCCTGCATTGCCGGATGCGGTAACAAAAACAAGGGCGAGAACGAAAAAGAGGCATCGGGCTCCCAGGCGCAGACCGAGGAAGGCAAGACCTACGGAGAGTACGATTGCGAGCTGCCGTCGGGCCTTAACTACGGCGACAGGGAAATAACGATACTCAGCCGAGATGCCATAGGTCAGAGCGATGAGTTCGTTTCCGACGGCATTTCCGACAATCTTGTCCTGCGGTCGGTCTATCTGCGAAACGGTAAGGTGGAGACAACGCTCGGCGTAAAGCTGAATTGCGTTTCAATGGCGGACGATACAACAAACAACCACGCAACGGTTATTATGGCTTTTCAGACGGATGTGCTTGCACAGACCGGCACCTACGATATTGTGGCGGCGCCGCTGTACACCATGATGCCAAAGGTCGTCGACGGTATCTATTACAATCTCCGTGAGATGGACTACATAAATCTCGGAAAGTATTACTGGGCGCAGGGATTTAACGAATGGGCGGAGTTTGGCGGCGCGCAGTATATGGCAACGGGAGCCGTTGCACTTTCACTTTACAGATTTATGTACGTGACCGTTTACAATAACGATTTCTTTGCGGACAACGGTCTGGAGGATATTTATGACCTTGTGAAGAAAGACGAATGGACGGCGGAAAAGCAGTATAAGATGATCTCCGACATCTATAAGGACGACGGCACGACCCCCGGCAAACGTGACGAGCAGGATACGTACGGCTTTGTCTCGGGCGCGCGTACCTCCGTCGACGCCTACAATGAGGCGTGGAAGCTGGGAGCGCTGGGACGTGACAATGACGGCGGCTACGCTTACATAGGCTCGAAGGACAAGCCCGGAAAAATCGCGGACAAGATGCTTCACCTGTTCTATGACGGGGACGGATCTTATATTGTTCCGACCGGCAAGGACAATACGGACAACGCGATAATTCTGAGTATGTTCAAGACCGGCAAGGTAGCTATGGCTACAATGAAGATCAACACCCTTGAGACGGGACTCAGAAATCAGGAGTTTGAGTATTCCATCGCGCCGCTTCCGAAATACGATGAAAACCAGGACAGCTACGGCACGTATATTCAGGATCAGGTGACCGCTCTTGCGTTGCCGGTTACCACAAGCGAGGACGACGTGGAAATGATGGGCGCGGTGATGGAGTGCCTCGCGTCGGAAAGCTACAAGCAGACCTACACCGCATACTTTGAAAATGCGCTGTCTTATCAGTATTTGCAGAATCCCGAATCCGTGGAAATGCTCAAGCTCATCTACGAGAGCGTCGGATTTTCCGCATACTTCACCTGCTATGCAACCGAGATACCCTGGAATGTCGTTATGAGAAACGTAGCCAGCATGGAGTTTAACACGGTATCCAGCCAGCTTGATGCGTACGGTGACATAAATAAGAGAGTTGCAGAATACAATCAGAAATTAAGGGAATTGATTGCGGGTTCAACGGCATCATAAAAAGAGGAAAAGTTCATGAAGAAAATTTTGTTTGACACCGATATCGGAAGCGATATCGACGACGCGCTCGCTCTGGCATACCTGCTCAGGGAACCCGAATGTGAGCTTCTCGGTATAACCACAGTCAGCGGGCAGCCTGTTGAGAGGGCAAAGCTTGCAAGCGCAATATGCCGTGCCGCAGGAAGGGATGACATACCGATATATCCGGGACTTGAGGGACCCATTCTCGGACGTCAGCTTCAGCCAAGGGCGGCGCAGGCGGAAAAGCTCTGCAACTGGTCTCACAGGGAAGAGTTCGGGATGTTCTCGGCGGTGGAATTCATGAGGCGCACCATAAGGGAAAATCCGGGAGAGGTTACTCTGCTTGCCGTGGGTCCGATGACAAATGTGGCGGCGCTGTTCCTGCTTGACCCCGAAATTCCGTCACTGCTTGACTCCCTCGTGCTCATGTGCGGAGATTTCGGTGAGGGAACGACCAGAAACGAATGGAACTCCAAATGCGACTGGGCGGCGACTGCGTGCATTTACGGCAAAAAGGTCAGACTGCACCGCTCCTTCGGACTCAACGTCACACTTTTGCTGACTCTTGAGAGAGAGGAGGTCGAAAGAAATTTCCGCGCGGATATAATGGCGCCGGTCAAGGATTTCGCCTACACGTGGTTTGCGGGCGGCGGAAAGAGAATGGTGTTTCACGACCCGCTTGCGGCACTGTCGATCTTTCATCCCGAGGTCTGCGGATATAAGCGCGGTAACGCAACAATATGCACGGACAGACCGGGCTCCCTCGGATACAGTACCTTTGAGGAGAACGAGGACGGTATGCACGAGATAGCCGTCACGGTTGACAAAGAAAGATTCTTCACTCTTTATTTTGATACCGTAAACAGTTGATAAGAACAAGCGGCGGGAAGAAATGCGGCGTGTCCGCATTCTTCCCGCCGTACCGCAAAAACAGACATTTCGGGAGGCGGCATGATAAACAATATAAAAAGCAATGAAAACCGCAGAGCGCTCTCCGTCAGTGAGAGCGTGGTATACGATTCGTCAGTGTGGGGATGGACTTACAGTCACCATGCGAGTCTTGCGTATTTCAAAAACAGATATTACGCCATGTGGTCAAACGGCAGAGTCAATGAGGATGACATAGGTCAAAGAGTTCTTATGGCAGTATCCGATGACTGCGAAAATTGGTCGGAGCCTGCGGAGCTTTTTCCGCCGGTGTCGGGAAACGGCGTGCTCACCGCCGCGGGGTTTTACGTCCGTGACGACGGCATTATAAATGCGTACGCCGGACTTTACTATTACCCCGAGTCGGTTCGTCCGGAGGGGGACAGAAACCATATCGGAACAACCCTGCTGTGCAAAACAAGTCCGGACGGGTGCAAGTGGTCGGAGGCGACAGACCTCGGACTGCCGATCATACCCAATCAGGGACCTCACCGCCTCATGAGCGGCAGGCTTATTATCGACGGTAACATTACATTTCCGTGGACCGACGACCCGAGAGGAATTGAGGGGTGGACGCTTGCGGGCATACCGCCCTGTCCCGTGGACGGGCTTCAGGATGACTCGGAGGGGTTCAACATTCACGCGGATATGAGGGGGGACGTTCCGCACGTATGCGAGGGCAGCCACTTTCAGACCGATGATGGCTGTATATATATGCTTCTCCGGAATACGTCGGTAAAGTCTGCCGCGGAAAAATGCCTGTGCCTCTCAAAGAGCTTTGACAACGGGGAGACATATACGGAGCCGGAGAAGCTGCCCTTTACCGATAACTGCTCGAAGTTTTACTGTATGCGCCTCGGTAACGGAAAATACGCGGTAATAGGAAATCCGGATCAGAAGGGACGCAGGTGTCCGCTGTCGGTTTTGCTTTCGGATGACGCTGAAAATTTTGACACAAGGTATGATATTGCCACACGGGAAATCCCGAGAAAATTCGAGGGAATGTATAAGGGTGGGGTATATGGGTATCCCCATGCCATAGAGGTCGACGGAAAGATACACGTTATCTGCTCGATAAATAAGGAGGATATACGGGTCTTCACATTTTCCGTTTCCGATCTGAAGTGACGGTTAATGCGTTGGTCACGATGTCACAGGTCCTGCCCCAACAGATGGGAGCCATTTCCTTTGACCAAAAAGGGAACTCATAAAAACGTGCTGAGTCATTAACTCAGCATAAAAAAATGAAAAGCGACAGCCCAATGCCCAAGAGGTATCGGACTGTCGCTTGCTTTGTTGTATTTATTACAGCTTTTACATTTGATATGTGAAAAATATCTTGCTTTTTGTGAAGTATTGTGATAGAATTAAGTATATTTGATGATTTTTTTATGGATTGTTATTGGAAACGTAGAGTAGTCTGCAAAGCAGAGTCAACAAGTATCCTGATAAATACATCCGGATGTCACGTGACCGTTCCGGAAAACGGTCGTTGATGATATCCCCAAAAAGTACACGGCACGTCGGAGAAAGGCTTATATGCGGATCAATAACCTCGGTGGATACAAAAGTATCGACGCATTTGTAAAAGCGAAGCTTAAAAAATTCAATAGCATGCAACACAACTTTTCTGCGCTCTATACTCTTATGTTCTCTGAAAAGAATAATATATTCTATGAAAAAAGCACCGGCTACCGTATTGAGAAGATTACGTATGGGCAATGCTTCGAGAATATAGAACGCAAGGCAAAAAAGCTGAACGGTATTCTTGCAGATGCGCGTAAAAACGATGTCGTCGGACTTTACATGGATAACGGGGCAGAGTGGATCGAAAATTTCTGGAGTATATTGAGAGCCGGCTACCGACCGCTTCTCATTAATATGCGGCTTGGTCCTTCGACGATAGAAACTGCCCTTGAAAATGTCGGCGCAAAGGCGGTAATCTCGGACAGCGCGGTCTTTTCGGTGAAAACAATAAAGGCTTCCGATTTAGTGCCGGGTGATGAGCCTACGGACAATACCGTGTTCGGGGACGAGGTCCTGCTTATGTCGTCGGGAACTTCGTCGAACGTCAAGATCTGTGCATATTCTGCGGAAGAATTCTTCTGCCTTGTAAACGACAGCTACACGATAATATCCAAGTGCAAGCAGATGAAAAAGCACTACGAAGGAGAGCTTAAGCAACTTACATTTCTGCCCTTCTATCATATATTCGGGCTTGTTGCGGTGTATATCTGGTTTGCGTTTTTCTCGCGCACGTTCGTCCGGTTGAACGATATGACGCCCTCAACGATCGTGAACACTATCCGCCGGCACAAGGTCACACATATATTTGCCGTACCGATGTTCTGGAATAAGGTCTACGAGCAGGCAATCAGCGCAATAAAGGAGCGCGGAGAGAAAACATTTGCGAAATTCGAAAAGGGCATCGCCATAGCCGGGAAGCTGAATTCTTTCCCGATCTTAGCCCGGGCATTCAAAAAGCTCGCCTTCCGTGAGGTGCGTGAAAATATGTTCGGCGAGAGCGTGCAGTTCATGATAACAGGCGGAAGCGAAGTAAAGAGCGAGGTTATCAGCTTTTTCAACAATATCGGTTATCACCTTGCGGACGGCTACGGAATGACAGAGATCGGTATAACATCGGTCGAGCTGTCAAACGATGCGAGAGTACTCAACTCCCGATCGGTCGGCAAACCGATCTCCTCCGTTGAATACAGGATCAGCGACGACGGAGAGCTGCTTGTCCGCGGCAGATCTGTCGCAAAATATATCCTCATCGGCTCCGAAAGGATCGAACGGGAAGAATGGTTCAACACTCACGATCTTGCAGAGTTCTCTGACGGGCGTTATTATATTCTCGGCAGAAAGGATGACCTTATTATTTCTCCCTCCGGTGAGAATCTTAATCCGTGTCTCATCGAACCGCAGTTCTACGGTATAAGGGGGCTTAAGGACGTGTGCCTTATCGGCATAAAAGCGAACGGAATGACCGTTCCCACACTGGTAGTCAGCACGGACAAATATATCAGCGAGGATAGCTTTCTCGCGCTCAAGGGCGAAATTAAAACGCGTCTGGCTCTCTTGCACCTTGACACACAGATACAAAAGGTCCACTATACGGATCAAGCGCTTATAAAGGGGCAGGAGATCAAGCTGAAGCGCCGTAGTATTGCGGAAGATTACACGGCGGGATCGCTCGGAGAGTTGTCTTTCTCCGGAAAGATCAATAAAGCGGGTAACGACCGAATAACCGAAATGATTATCGATACATTTGCCAAATCTCTCGGGAGAAGTACCGAGGGAATAACGAACGATTTTGACTTTTTCGCGGACGGCGGCGGAAATAGCCTTGACTACTTTGCTGCCGTGTCAATGCTTAATGCGGAGTTCGGCGTATCCGTGCCCGTTTCAGACGGAAGAAGTCTCAGCTCCGTTTCGGAAATTCACGATTACATAGAGGAACAGATCAATTGATGGTAGGATTCTGGAACCGGTTTACCAAAATAACCGCATGGCCCGTGCAGAAGATAGTTTTTCGGACCCGAATTTTCTATGAGAACAAAGCAGAGCAAGGCAGACGGATCAAGGAGCCTGCGATAGTCATATGCAACCATACGTCGGTTTGGGATTTTGCTGTTCTGCTGTTCGTTTTCCGCGGCCGCACCGTACGCTACCAGATGGCGGAAGTACTGTTTGAGAAAAAGCTCCTCGGCATCTTCCTTAAGATGCTCGGCGGAATAGTTGTCGACAGGAAGACACGAAATTTCAGCTTTATAAACAGATCCGAGGATATACTGAAAAAAGGCGGTGCCGTCGGAATCTTCCCGGAAAGCAGGCTCCCTATTCCGGGAGAGGAAAGACCGCTTCCGTTCAAGCCGAGTACGGCATTTCTCGCGCTGGCGGCTGATGTCCCGGTCATCCCCGTCTATACGAACGGCTCGTATTTCAGAAGGAAACGCGCTGCGGTGATTATCGGAAAACCGATCAACGTATACGATTTTGTCGATGAAAAGCTGTCCGAGAAAGAAAACATCGACAATGTCACAAGTGCAATGCGCAAACGCATTATTGAGCTTGGAGAAGAACTGAACAGATATGAAAAAAGCAAAACGGAATAAGGCCCATGTTATTGATTTCGGGTATTTTCTGTACGATTTCGGAAAAATTACGGGGGCAATCCCCGGTCTTATCTGGCTGCGACCGAAGTGGATCTATGAAAGTAAGGCTGCAAGAAAGAGATTGCGCGGAAGCGCAATCCTTATGATAAACCATACGGGATTTATTGATCCCATTCTCGCGCAGTACGCGGTTTGGTACAGAAGACAACACTTTGTTGCGACAAAGGAACTGTTCGAGGGAAAGTTCAAAAGATGGCTTTTTGGAGTGTTTCACTGTATTGAAATAGACAGGAACAATTTCAATTACAGCTCTTTCCGCAATATAACGGATCACCTTGAGGACGGCAAGATCGTGACCATATACCCCGAAGGTCATATAAATTTCGAGACGGCGTCAGTTGTGGCGTTCAAGTCCGGTATAGTCATGATGGCTCTGCGCAGCGGCAGACCGATCGTTCCGATTTATATAAAGCCTCCGAAAACGATTTGGAACAGAGCTGTGTTTGTTATCGGAGAGCCGATAGATCTGCGAGGCACATACGGCGCACTTCCGTCTATTGCTACAATAGATGAGATTTCCGAAAATCTCAGAAAAAAGGAAATAGAGCTCAGTGAGCTTATTAAATAAGAGAGGTACATACAAATATGTTTACACCATCCAGAGAAGTATTCGCAAAGTACCATGATCCGGAAGTGTTTGAAAGGATCAAAGAGTTCTCCTCTGTTGCCGAAATGTGGGAGAATTCAGTGAGAGAATACGGCGACTGCGTTGCCATAGACTTTGACGGGATCAAGTATACATATTCCGACCTTGATGCCGACGTTGCATCGTACAGGACCGTACTTAAGAACGCGGGGCTGTCATTCGGTGACCGCATATGTCTGCTCTGCGCCAACTCATACGAATTTGTTAAGGCATATCTCGCCGCCGTAACGCTCGGGATAACTGTCGCCATTCTTCCGGCTCAGCTTGACGAAATGTCGGTTTTCGGATGCACGATGAAGTTTTCCGCAAAGGCGATCGTATACCGCCCCGAGCTTGAAGATAAGCTGAATATTGCAAAGGCAAAAGGCGTAAAGCTTATCTCCGCCGCCGAAGTCGCGGAGGAAAAGACTCCCGCATCCGATAAAATAACGGAGGAAACGCCGTGCGTAATCATGTTTACGGGAGGCACGACGGGCAAGAGCAAGGGTGCCCTGCTCAGTCACGGCGCGGTAATGCAGGGGACGGTGAACGGCTGTTACGGATATAATACCGTGTTTAACCAGCGATATATTCTCGTTCTTCCGCTGTCACACGTTTTCGGACTTATAAGAAATCTGATGACGTCCCTTTATACTGGAAGCACGCTTTTCATCTGCAAGAACAATAAGGATATGTTCAGGGATATCGCGATCTTCAGACCGACGATTTTTGTTGCGGTGCCGGCTATCGCGGAAATGGCGCTCAATCTGTCGAGACAGTTCGGCAAAAACATGCTCGGCGAAGATATGAAATACATTATTTGCGGCGCGGCTTACGTTGCACCGTATCTTGTAAAAGAATATGAAAAGATGGGCATCGGTCTTTGCCCCGGATACGGACTTACCGAGTCCGCGAACCTTGTCTCCGGAAATCCCGAGTTCAAGGACAAACCCGACTCCGTTGGAATCATGTATCCTAATCAGGAATACAAGATCGTCGACGGAGAGCTTTGGCTCAAAGGCAAAAACATGATGAGCGGATATGTCGGCGACCCCGAAGAGAACGAAAATGCATATGAAGACGGCTGGTTCAAAACAGGAGACCTCGTTCGGATCGATGACGACGGATTCCTCTACATCACCGGCAGAATCAAAGAAGTGATCGTGCTCTCGAACGGTGAAAACATATCCCCTGCGGAGGTCGAAGCGAAGTTCAACGAGCTTCCGACTGTTCAGGACTCGCAGGTATTCGAGGATGTTGACGAAGGCGGCAGACATATACTGGCTCTCGAGGTCGTTCCGAGAATGTCCGAAATCAAAAAGGTAAACGACCCCGAGCCCATGAAATATCTGATGCGTCAGCTTGTCGAAGTTAACAACTCTCTGCCGTCGTCTCAAAGGGTAGTAAAAATAGACATCAGAGACAGTGACTTTGCACGCACGCCCAGCATGAAGATTCTGAGGTATAAAAAATGCAAATGAGCAGGGAAGAAATAAAGGGACAACTCAAAAGCATCCTGATCTCCGCCGACAGCAGGAATGCGGCGGCACTCGTGAATTTCAGAGAAGACGCAAATCTTTCGACGGATATGGGAATCACGTCAGTCGGTATGCTGTACATGGTCATAGCTATCGAGGAGACATTCGGTATTCGCTTTGACAACGTGGGAATGAATGATTTCACGACGCTCGGCGACGTGGTGAACTACATAGAGGTACATCAAAAGTGAAATGGTGGCCTGCGGAATGCTCGCGCGGTGATATGATCCGGGTAAAGATCGGCGCTGTATACCACTACGGAATATTCGTCTCGGAGAATGAGATAATCCAGTTCGGCGAGCCGCCGGTCGGGTCGCTGCTTGCGAGAGATTACTCATCCGTGAAGGTCTGCACCGCTACGGCAGATGAGTTCTCCTGCGGAAACATCATTGAAGTGGCAGAGCTTGACAGAAAGGAAAAGCGAAAGCGCTTTTCTCCCGATAAAACCATAGAGATCGCACGATCAAGAATCGGTGAGGGCGGATATAATCTGATCCACAATAACTGCGAGCATTTCGTTTTTGAGTGCGTTTTCGGAATAAGAAAAAGCACGCAGGAGGATGAGGCGCGCGAGCGTTGGAGAAACCGTCCGATAACGGCGCTCTATCTTGCAAATGTTCCGGATGATGTTGAGATAACCGCGCTGTACCCGCGCCGGAGGAACGCCGAAATAAATCACACGCGAAACGAGGCGGCGAGAGCAGAGAAATACTATGTTTGGAAACTGCTCGGGTATGCCGTGCGCGATTCTTTCGGAAAAGAGCTGAAGGACT
>JBJDZF010000260.1:0-3189 GCA_051867855.1 Eubacteriales bacterium | reverse complement strand
TCAAGAACTTCGGACTTGGATAAATAATAACAGGTTTGAAAGCTTTTGAAAGGGGTGCGGGGGGAACTTTTCACCGAAAAGTTCCCCCCGCAAAAACATAATAAATATTCCGTTTACAACGTTGCTGCGCCGATGATGCCGGCATCGTTGCCGAGTTTGGCGATTCTGATATCGGTTTCTTTAACGACTCCCCCGCCGTACTGTTCTTTCTTAACGATCGGCAGCAGGCTGTCGATGAGAGACTGACCTTCATTGGAGATACCGCCGCCGAGAGATATTACCTCGGGCTGGAAGATGTTGACGATGTTTGCCAGACCGACAGCGAGATACCACACATAGGTGTCATACACTTCTTTTGCCGCCTCATCGCCCATTCTCATGTAATCGCAAGCGGTACGGCCCGAAATCTTTTCGGCATCAAACATCATCGTGTGCCTGCCGGTCCTGCGGCACTCTTCGATTTTTTCCTTTGTCATTCTGATGAGCGCTGTTGCGGAGGAATATGCCTCCCAACAGCCCTTGCGACCGCAGGAGCAGGGTCTGCCGCCTGCGGAGATAACGATATGTCCCAGCTCTCCGCCGGCACAGTTGAAGCCGCAGTATATTTTGTTATTGATCACGATACCGCCGCCGACGCCTGTTCCGAGCGTTATCATAACGCTGTTAGAGGTGCCCTTTGCCGCGCCTGCAACCGCCTCGCCCCAAGCGGCGGCGTTTGCGTCGTTTGCAATTTTAACGCTTACGCCCCCGAGCCTTTCCTTAAGCAGATCGGCTATGGGAAAATCCCTGAAGGGCAAATTGTTTGCATATTTGACTACGCCCGTATCGCCGTCGGCAATTCCGGGCGTTGCTATTCCGACAGACTGAATGTCGTCGAGAGATATACCCATTTCACCGCATACTTTTCTGCAGAGCGCGGCAATATCATCCACAATCGCCTCCGGCGCCCGCTGTGCGTCTGTCGGCGCGCTCATTTTTTTAACTATTTTGTAATTGCCGTCAACAAGTCCGACGGCGATATTTGTTCCTCCGAGATCAACTCCCAGTCTGTACATAAAAACCTCCCGGTGAGGCGAAAGTTATACCGTGTTGCGCCTCCCAAATTATGAATACGAGTTTTATTATAAACAAGCCGTTTGAATAAGTCAAGGGATTTTTGTCATAAAAAACTTATTTTCTCAATTAAAAATGCGGATTTTTCCGCGGTTTGTACCTGCGGTCGCGATATTGTTACATACGGGCACGGCGAGCCGTTCAAAGAGCGGTTTGTATTTCATATGCCGTGTATTCGTGAGAGAATCGGTATCCCAGTTTTTCGGCGAGGGAGAGCGATATCTTATTCTGCGCGTCCCAGCTTGGGTAAAGAGAACGCCGACGGCACTCACAGATAAGTTTTGCCGCACAAAAATACGCGAGCCCGCGCCGCCTGAAATCCTCGCGTGTATCTACCTCAACTTCTATTCCTCCGGAGTATGACGAATAGGATGAGGCACCCGAAACTACCTCGCCGCCGAACAACGCGACAACACCGAGCCCGAGTCGGGCAAATGTTGCGTAATCACTGAAATTCGACACAAGATCACAAAACGGGGGCGTTGCCTTACAACTCTCGTAAAGCTCGCTGTCTATCATGCGCAGTTCGTACTCCGGCGGAATTTCGGCGACCGTCCCGGAGAGAGCCTCAATGTCGAATGTGTCCGGGTCCTTCTTTGTGGCATATCGCGTAACTTTGCGCGCACGGCTTCCGTAAACCGACTCAATCGCGCTCGCCCACTCCGCATTTTGAGGTACAAGTATGGCAAAGCCGCACGGGCATAGCGCCTGTAAATCCTTCAGGAAAGCATCGGACGGCGTTCCCGCCACAAAACGGAAATCGCCGAGTACAGCCGCGGCAGAGCGCGCCGGAATTTCACTTCCCGCATATATTTTACCCATGGTTTCGTCAAGACATGAGTAAATAATTGTTTCTTCCCAGTTGCCGAAAAGTGCGCGTATGTCATGTCTTTGCGTGACGTCGGAAATTGCTTTCATAGTCGTTCCTTTTATGATGTGTTGACAAATTTTTTGAACGATAGGATTTTATCCGTATTTTTCTATTTTTTTGTGATAGAATTTTTCAATCAGCATGGCGGATCTTTTATTTTTCGGGATTGTTGCTTCGGAAAGAAAGATAATTTTTGTGTTGAAATATCCCACATGGTATTCACGCAACCACAGGTGCTTTGAAGATTTGTCATCGATGTGTTTGAGCTCATTCCATTTTGCGTATGTTTTGATCCCAAAACAATAGCGTACGGTAATACCTTCCTCTTCAAAAACAAATCTGTGGGGAATGATCAGGGCGTATCCGATGGTAAGAATTGAACCGACAATGATCATTGCAACTGACAAAATTACATTTTCATTGATGGACAACACACCGCATAAAATCAATATGAGAAAAGATGAAACAAAGATAAACCATCGTCTATTGATAAGCACTTTTTTCATAACTTATTTTTGCTCCCTGTCATCAGTACCACACATTCGACGTGCCCCGTTCTCGGGAACATATCAACGGGCTGAATCTCGCTTATGCTATATCCGTGCGAGATAAATACGGCGGCGTCGCGCGCAAGGGTATCGGGGTCGCAGGAAACATAAACCACTCGCGGACATCCGCCCTCGGCAAGCATTGATATAAGCTCGGCAGTGGTGCCCTTTCGGGGTGGGTCGATGACTACCGTCGCGTCGTGCAGATGAACGCCGTTCTCACGTACACAATTCAGAATACTGCGCGCGTCGCCCGCGTCGGCACAGTAAAACGAAGCGTTATTTATGCCGTTCAGGCGTGCGTTTTCACGCGCACATTCCACCGAAGCGGGTACGATATCGACGCCGACGAGGCGCCCGAATTTTTCAGCCATACATATCCCGATGGTGCCTGTGCCGCAGTACAGGTCAACAAGTGACGACGTGGACTTGCCTCTCACGGCAAGCTCAAGCGCTTTGGAATACAACAGCTCCGCGCCGCGACGGTTGACCTGATAAAACGCGGCGGGCGCTATTCTGAAGCGCTTGCCGAGCAGGGTATCCTCGAGATATTCACTGCCCCAAAGCAGGATGTATCTCTCCCCGAGAACCACGTTTGTGTTCCTGTCATTGACGTTGAGCATAATTCCGCTCACGGCGGGAAAAGCCGCGGTAAGC
>JBJDZF010000259.1:0-3201 GCA_051867855.1 Eubacteriales bacterium | reverse complement strand
TGATTTTCAGCACAACAGTTCAAAAACAAAATTTCAAAATTCAAGGAGATTAAAAATGAGTTGGAATAACGCTTATGAGAGAAAAAAGTTTGAAGCAAGAAAGAAGAAGCAGGCAGAGGAATACAGAGCACTCGGAATGACCGAGGAGCAGATTCAAACAATGTATGAGTTCGACTTGGAGCAGTTCAAAAGTGACAGACGGTACCATTCACATACGCAGTCCTTTATACCCGATGATTTTGATGAGAGTGAAGATGATGACGAGAAGCTTTCTATCTTTGATAAGTTCAAAGATGTACTGACAACATCAATCAATGATTCAAACAAAAAATCAAGGTATTGGTGGATCGAAGAAATAGAGAATCCACATATAGCTCAACGAATAAAACTCCTTTCGCAGGAGGACTTGGAGTTGCTTACAAAAAGGGTAATAGACGGGTATACGCAAATGGAAATTGCCAATTTTTTTGGCATATCACAAAAGAACATATCGAAAAAATTGCAGAGAATTAGAATTTTTCTTTCGGAAGGGGTATAAAAAATGCCTTTTCAATGGCTTCTACTTGAGGGGGCAAAATAAAAACCATCCTCCTCAACGTTCTTTGAAAAAATTGAATACCCATTCATCAAGCACTTTACCCACGTTATATTTGCGAGGAGTGAATAAGCCAAGCTCAAAAGGTGCGCCACGATCTCCCTTCAAGGAGGGAGCGATGAAACGATACTTTGAGTGAAGTCGGGTTACTACCGACAGAGGGCGATGACAGACGTGAGGGATAATGATACTTCAGTAGCCATACGGCACTGCCTGCGGAGAACCCGGGGGAGGTGAGATTCCTATGGAGCCGACTCGTAATCGGACGCTTGATGACTTCCCATGCCGAACAATGTTCGGTCACACCGGGGTGTCGAGGACAAATAGGTGTGTTAAGAGCCAAAGGTAAAACGGCAAACCACCTTTCACATAGGTCTGCCTACGGAGGCTCGGATACATACCTATACCCTTTGATGGGAAGAACCATCCGGTTGTGGGTATTCGCTTTCAAAGAAAATTACTTATACACGGAGGAAAGAAAAATGAATTTTAGAGCATTCAACAACTACTTAAACGCAATCCTGAACGCCATCGACGCTCAGGACAATCACCACGAACAAAATGCAGAGCAGACCTTTGAGAATAACGGCAGATGGGCGCTCAACCGTCTTGAAAAGATTTTCAAGGACAAGCATCAGAATCTGCGCCGTTGGCTGAATATGAAGCCCTGCGTTTTCATAAGCGACAGGACAGGACAGCGGATTGAGATTGAGATCGGGCGCGACAGGGAAGCACTCTATATGTTTCTCGTGTTCTGCAAACGAATCGAGGAACGAAAAGAGATCACAGAGGAATTCCGCGACCAACTCGCACTTGTAATCACACGTAGCTGTACGGCTGACGAGGATTGGGAGGAATGCTGATGTGACTGAGACTTTGCAGGTCAATCCCAAGTTTGAACAGATCATCCCGCCACTTTCAGACGAGGAGTTTACACAGCTTGAAGAAAACATTCTAAAAGTCGGCAGGGTAACAGATCCGATCCAAGTATGGAATGGAGTTATCATTGACGGTCATCACAGATACAAGATTGTTCAGAAGCATCCAGAAATACCTTTTTCTACTTACAATTTGGATTTTGAGAGTGAATTTGAGGCGATTGCTTGGATGTGTAGTGCTCAACTCGGACGCAGAAATATAACAGAAGCTCACCGTCAATATCTTATTGGAAAAAGATATGATGCGGAAAAAGGTTATTGGGGCGGAGCAAGAAGAGGAAATCAGCAATTTTCAAGTGGCGAAATTCGCCACTTGAAAGCTCGTGAGAGCATCGCAAAGGATACTAATACTTCTGATTCCTATGTAAAATATGCCGATCTGTTCGCAAAGGGGATAGATTTAGCAGAAAGCATTGATCCGGGAATAAAGCACGATATTCTTAACGGGATTATTACTCCATCAAAGATGGAAATATACGAGTTATCAAAATTGCAGGGAGATGACCTGATTCAGGCAGTTAGAAACCTACGCATTCCAAAAGGACAACGAAGGAATCAGTTGCAAGAAATTGCTGCTGAAATCGAAAAAGAATTTGAAAACGGAACGGAACAGGAGACAGAACAAGAGGCAGATCCGGTAATTTCACCGGGAAGTTCTTTAACGGCTATGTCCACAGAATTTAAGCCCAAAGAAGCACCTGCTGATACGGGAAAGAGTGAGGAACGGGAGATTGAAGAATGTATCCTCGAATCTATGATCGGTGCGGTCAATATGTTTATTGATAGCATCAATAACTATCTTTCGCGTTTTCCAAGATTAAGGACCGATCCAAAATATCGCGGCTATACAAGAGAGATTATGGTCGCCGCAAGAGATTATATCAATGATGTTGAAGGAGATTTGTTATGACAAACTATATCACCAAGGATCAATTCAATGAAAAGAATTACGGAGAGTCAATTCCGTATAAGATGGAAGAGCTCGACAGCTCTCAGATCGACACAGCAACATATCAGCGTGGGCTCAACCGCAAAAAGGTGGAACGCATTGCAGCGGAGTTCAATGAGCGTATTGCTAACGAGCCGAAAGTCAGCTACCGTGACGGAAAATATTACGTATTTGACGGACACCATACCGTGGAGGCGAGAAAAATGCTGAACGGTGGGCGTGATCTCAAGATCGTTTGTAAGGTTTTCTACGACATGACACGCGAGGAAGAGGCACTTTTATTCGCGGCACAGACAGGAGTTTCGTCCAAACCTACACCGGGAACTACACTGCGTGCCAAAGCAATCGGAAACGACCGAGAAACATTGAATTTCATCAAGATCAATAAGGAATTGGAGATACAACCGAGCTTTTCAGATGTGAACGGCAAGTATCGACTCAGATGTATCAACACTGCGCAGCAGGAATACAACAAGATCGGTGCAAGACAGTACAGAAAAGCGATGAAGACTATTGTAGACGCTTGGCAGGGCAAGTCGGCATCCTTTTTTGCAGATGTGATTACTACGATTTGTTCCTTTGTCAATATCTATAACGGGGAGTACAGCCATGCCAAGTTGGTTAAGAAACTGTCTTGCATAGAACCCTTCGATATTGTTCGTGTGGCGAGAACCGTCGGCGAGGACGGCGGCAGAAAAATGGCACTCAAACTTGTGTTG
>JBJDZF010000258.1:0-3240 GCA_051867855.1 Eubacteriales bacterium | reverse complement strand
GTTCAACACCCAAAACAACAATCCAAACTATCTCGGGTTGTTTGAAACGATCTTTACGTCCTCAAAGACCTCCTCGGGCGACATACGGGATTATCACTGCAATCTCATTGAGGATATCATAAAAATGAAGGATGTGCGATCTCCCACGTCCGACCTGAGGATAAGCAACGACGCAATGAATATTATCCTTGACATAGCCGATATGATCCCACAGGTCATATCCCCTCAGAAATCCGTCAAAAAGAAGGACAGTAACTATCTGTTCGCACTTCAATACATAAACGATAACATTCGCAGGCAGCTTAGCTGTCGTGAAGTGGCAGAAAGCGTGTACCTCAGCCCGAGGCAGCTCAACAGGATATTCATCGAAAAGAACGGAATTACTCTTTCGGAGTATATCATGGTCAAACGCACCGACGTTTCAAAGGAGATACTCCAGATAGACAACGGTCCACTCAACACCATAGCAGGAGAACTCGGTTTTTGCGACGAGTTTTATTTCAGTAAATTCTTCAAAAAGCGAACCGGCTTCTCTCCGAGTGAGTACAGAGAGATATACCGCCGGCAACACCCATCCTCCGAACAGATCTCCGTCGAAACACACCGCCTTGGAGATTCAAAGGAAAAGGGGCCGAGTCATTAACTCAGCCCCATACTGTCATGTTTATCTCCATGCCGTCTCGCCTATTCCCCGAGAGGAATGACATACTCGTTATCCGCACCCTCCATCAGATATCTTACATAGTCCGCAACACCCTGTGCCATTATAACGTATCCCTTATCGTTAGGGTGTAAGCTGTCCGGGAAATAGCGTCCGCCTATCTCCTCCGTACTGAATCTGCGCATATCGTAAAGCGACACGTCATACCCCTCGCCGAGCAAATACTCCGCGGTCTCCTTCTGGAGATCCACTATGTACTGCTGACCGAAGCAGTTGGAACGATTTGTAAAGTCCGCGACGCGGTAGTATGCCGGGCAGTTCATAAGCGCGATCTTAACGCCCGGACTGTGCTGCACCAGTTTATTGACGAGCTTCTTGCAGCTGCTTTTGAAAAGAGCACTGTCTGTTTTCGTCCATTCTCCGTCCCAATCCTCTCTCACATCTATCTCACTGTCGTTGGTTCCCAGCATAATGATCGCCAGATCGTATTTAACCGTGTTTGAAAAGCACGCGGCGTACATATCGCTGGTACTGTACGCATAGCTTAAATCGTTCCGCATGGTTTTTCCGCCTCTGCCGTAGTTATACACAATATAGTCTCTCCAGAGTATCCTCTGCATATTGGCGGGATATGAAAGATACTCTCTCTGCTCCGGCGTGATATCATTGTCGGACCCCTGTGTGATGCTGTCGCCGATACACGCCACTTGCTTGAGGTGATACGAGCCGCGTCCGCCGTCCTTCGCTTCAAAGTCGGGATTTGAGTCCTTTTTCTTTGCTCTGCCTTTCAGCCAGTTTTCAAACGCATCCACGGAATGCCATGTTGTACCGAACTCGCCGCCGCAGAACACGAGCTTTTCGCCGTTAACATACATGACGTAGTCGTCAGTACCGAGATCCTTCGGGTGCAGATTCCTGTTGGTCTTGCCGACGAGTATCTCCCTGTCCGTGCTCGGAGTCTCCTCATCAACGGTGACCGTCAGGGTAACGCCGAATTTTTCCTTTATGATATCTGCGAGCCTTTCGGCGCTCAAACGGTCAAAATCGTATTCATACTTTATCTCGTGACTTGTTCCTACTATATTGAAAGCGGTATCATATGTATGCTTTGCATATACGATACTGTATTCCGAAATATCGTTTCCCGCAACGGAAAGCTTTTCAAACTCAAACATTTCCTCAGTTATATCCTTTGCAGTATTCTCTGTCTGTTTTTCTGTTATGTCAGTCGTTGATGTGTTCTCCGCTGTCTCCGTATCGGGCACGTTGCACGAGCCAAACACAAAAATACCCGCAAGCATAAACGCAATGACAGATATCAGCTTTTTCATATAAACCTCCGTCAATTTATTTTCAGAGTAACTATTTCATACGGCTTTACGGTAAGTTTTACACTTCCGTCTTCTGCGTCCAGACGTTCCAGCTCATTTTCCTGAAGGTCGCAGAGCGCCACGGATTTTACCGGTATTCCGAATTTCACCGTCGTCCGGGTCCTGCTGTTGGTGCTCTCATACAGACGTACGATCGTCGCGTCCGACTCTTCCGCCTTTTTAACCGTCTCAACTATTACATTGCTGCAGTCTGTGGATACAAATGAAAAACGCTCCGGAAGTGTTCCATTGTTTGCGCCTATCTCCATAGCCATAAGCGGCTTGTTGAGCTCGTACGATAGCGCAACCGCATCAGAGCGCTCCAAAATATCGGCGTGAGGATAAAGGGAGTATGTGAAGCTGTGCCTTCCCTGATCCGCAACGGGATTGGGATCGGTTGCGCACTTTATGAGCGACAGACCGATGACTCCGTCATTTATACCGTATCCGTACTTACAGTCATTCATAAGGGTAACTCCGTATGCGCCCTCGGAAAGATCGGCGAATTTGTGGGCGCAGACCTCAAATCTTGCGGTATCCCATGATGTGTTGCGCGTGGTCGGGCGCTCGAGATTCCCGAACTGGATATTGTAGGTCGCACGCGACGCATGAATATCCGTATCGAAGAGCGTCTTTACGAGTATGTGATCTTCATGCCAGTCCGCTTCCGTTTCAAAATCTATTTTGGGCGTGTTTTCATACATCCAGATACACTGACTTAAGGTACTGGAAAGGAAGCTGCGATCAATCTTAATACCGCTGCGCGCCCCGTCATTTATAAACTCTACTCCCGACACCCCGTCAATATCCCAATGTTTCTCCGTATAATACTCGGTTATTTCCCACGCGTCATAATCTCTGGGATAGTCCTCATAAGCTACAAGCCGATTGCCAAGTCCTCCCGCCTTAAGTACCTCGCGGTCGTTTTTCTTGTCATATATGCGGTTTATTATGTAATCGTCATTGAATTCAACGACAAAGAAGTCATTCTCCATCCTCTTGTCCGCAACACTGACACTTCCCTTTATCTCCGCCGGCTTGACCACGCACCATCCCTTCGGGGCTATATTTCCGACATATACGGTTTTTCCGTTCACCTTAACGTTTCCGCTATTTACCGCCGAATGGGGATTATATACGAGAACTCCTCCGTCCGTGGTGATATTATCCGCGATAAGCCTGAACATTTTATCCTCAAGGGCTTTACCG
>JBJDZF010000257.1:0-3247 GCA_051867855.1 Eubacteriales bacterium | reverse complement strand
CAGGCATAATACCTGTAAGTTTAAAGTTTTTCATGATACCTCTGCTTTTTTTTATAATCAGACACGAGTATTTCCGTTTGCCAATTCCACATAATTCAGGACGACATTTACGCCCGGACTTATCTTGAGAGTGCCTGCGGTCTTACCGTCCGCCGCCTCCTTCGGAACGCGATATTTGACTACGGTACGGTAGTTTGTATTGTCACCGAGGCAGGAGTTGGTTGCAACGCCCTCCCATATGCAGGCAACACCGTCATATGTCACGGAAAGAAGATTTTCATTCAGTGCGTCCTCGGTGACACCCGAGACACCTATATAGACCACAGTATCCTTTTCGTAATCGAGAAGACCGTGATTCAGCTCAAACTGTGCGGGCTTGCCGGTTATCTTCAGCGAAACCGGAAGCGGAGCATCTGTGCGCAGAGTACCGGTATACGGATACAGGTTGGCACCCGTCACTATAAATGAACGCCTGACCGCGTTCATGGCATTCTCAAGCGATGAACACACCGCAAATTTGGGCTTGATATCGTTGAACAGATTGAAAAGGTAAATCTTATCCGCACCTGCTGTGAGATAAGCGGCAGTATAACCCGCAAGAGATGGAACCGACTGCCACAGCGTATGATGAATGGTGTTGCACTCAAGTCCCGCGTAAATTTCCACAGAAGGATATTGTTTCAGCGCTTCCACCCACTCTGCAATCGGCATATCACTGTCGGTCGAACCCCAATACGGGCTCGGAACCACCACGTCTATCCAGTCGTTTTTCGCAAAATTCAGAACATCGAAGCCGAAATACCTGTTTTCCTCAATATCGCGCCCGAGTCTTATCATTATTTTGATTTTATGACCGTACTGCTCCTCATACTTTCCGACGATCTTATTGACCTCTTCCAGCATGATATTCATGTATTTGCAGTTGTCAACGGAGTCTTTCGTAAATGACCAAATGCATCGCTGCCAGTCAAGCTCAATTCCGTAGACATCGTACCTGCCGAGCATTTCGTCGATATTGTCCAGATAATGCTGACGCACCTCAGAAAACTTGTAGTTAAGACAGTAAGGATAACGCGTGCGCGAGCCGGCAGTTGTGCCGGTTGCCCAGTAGGAAGCCCTCGAATTTCCGATAAACCAACCGTTTTTCTTTGCTTCGTAAAAGAATGCGTTATGCCCCGTCGCCTCATCCGCAAAATGGACGTCGTTCATACGGAATGATATCCACGGATTGATTCCGTTCTGACGGCAGAGGTCAAACCAGATACCGTAGGGGTCGACATCGGTCTCCGTGTAAATGCGGTATGTAGCCTGAGCGCGGTCGTCATCGGTAAAATCGACCGCGACTCCGTTTTCCTCTTTGCGCAGATATTTATCGTAATTTGTCTCCCATGTATCCGATTTTACCGACATACTTATATCATACAGCAGATCGCTTATACCGCAATCCGTATATTTGTCGTTGAAAAACTCCACGCACTTGTCTTCAAGATCGGACAGATCCCTGTTGTATTTTAAGTAGAGCCAGTAGAGCGCGTCCCCGTCCACATTGACTACGGTGCCGCCGGATTTCTGCGGATCGTCCGCATCCGGTTCCTTTCCGGATACAGACTCGGAACCGACAGTATCCGTACCTGTAGTTTCAGCCCCTCCTTTACTGTCGGTGCAGGCACACAACAGAAACAGAGCCGCGAGAAGAAGCGCCAACGATCTGATAATTGCTTTCATTCGAAAAACCCTTTCCGGTATATTAGTTTGCGGTGTTCAGTTCCCCGTTTGCAAGCTCCGCATAGCAAACGCTGATTGCCGCGTCTGAGCTGAAACGAAGCTCAACAGTCTTTCCGAGAGACGCAACGACACGTCCGGGCACTTCATAAGTGAAAATACGCCACGGATATTTTGCGTTTTTCTCGCGCTCATAAATCTCGGGGAAATCCTTCTCTATGTAGGATAAGCCCGTCCTGCCGAGCGGTATGCAGTCATGTCCGTCTATGCTCACACGCAGGGCGGCAGCCGCTTCGTCGGGCGTCTTGCCCTCGGAGGACTTTAAGCCGAGGAAAACAAGGACGCGATCCTTATCTTCGAGTTTTCCTACGGTCATGCTCAGAGCGGCGTCCTTTCCTTCGGAAACGTCAACAGGCAGATAATGCGGCTCCCATTCCTTGTATCCCTGAACCGGCACGTCGTTCATAACGGTAAGAAAACGCCTCACGGGCATCTTGCGTGCCTCTTTCTCCACTCCAAGCTTCCATGCCCATGGTATACCGTACTGGTTGAACTGGTATACTCCGTCAGCACCGGCGGCATACGCGCTAATGCAGTATCCGGCGTCCGCCTCGGGACTTACGAAATGCCACCAGTTGACCGTGTGGCACTCCAGACCGTAAAATACGGGAATGTTATAGGGGCGGAATATTTCCTGCCACTCCGATATAGGAATTGCATTGTCCGTAGAGCCCCAGTAAGACGAGGGTACCACGGCATCGGCAAGCCCCTCGCGCGCAAAGGTTTTAAGGTCGAAACCGTAACCGAACGCCCTTTCCGGCCGCGAGCACAGGCGCATCATCACACGCCACGGGTGTCCCCATTTTTTCTCGGCGTGCTTCACTATCATACGGACCTTGCGTACAAAGTCCGTCATATATTCAAGGTTTTCGGGATTTTCGTCACGGAAATAACGCATTGAGCGAGTGAAATCCAGTTCAATACCGAACGCATCGTACTCTTCAAGCATCTCGGTGATAAAGGCGAGCTGCTGCTCGCGTACTTCCGGCACACTGTAATCCAGTGCGTAATCATACCACGTCTTCCCGTTTTTATAGTCTCCGACCATCCATCCGTTGTCCCTTGCACGGTAGAAAAACTCGCTGTGATGTGTAGGCTCGCTTGCAAAATGTATATCGTTCATTCTGAATGACAGCCATGGGCGCATTCCGTTCTGCCATGCGAGATCCAGCCAGATGTGATAGGGATTGCAGTCGGTTTCGTTGAATATGCGGTATTCGCCGGCATATATCCAATACTTCAGATAGCTGACGGGAAGCCCGCGTTCAACCTTTCTTATGTATTTTGAGCCTCCCCAGTCACGCGTTTTACAGGGCACTGCGGTATCAAGGCAGTAAATAAGATCGCTGATCCCCGAGTCCACATAACGATTGAAATAAGTTCTGCATTTTTCTTCGATGTCGGAATAATCCCAATTGATTTCCCGACTGAAGTTCCCGAGCGCATCCCCGTCGATATTCATCAG
>JBJDZF010000256.1:0-3252 GCA_051867855.1 Eubacteriales bacterium | reverse complement strand
GCTTCCCTTCACCAGCTACTTGGCAGATTATTCTCCTTTTCTTGGGAAATTGATGATAAATATGTACGGTGAGGGGTTAAACTTAAAAAATCTAACCGGAAATATGTCATCTTTGGCGATGCTTCAGTTAATAACTCATTCTTACACATATTTATTTATATCAACTAAGCAAATAGATTTTTACAATAGGCTATCTCAAATTTCCACGAGCGATGATTTGAAATTGCTTGTTAATGACTTGAATTATCATAATAAGGAGTATACAAAGTCCAAAGAGTTTAATGTATTACAAGTCATAGCACATGGTTCTTCTTTTCTTATTGATTCAATAATAACTGTTGCAAGTAAAAATTATGCAGGATTGTTCAGTTTGGATTATGGAACTTTAATTTGTTTTGCTGTCGATGTGATAAAATACATAAAACAAGGTACTGCCGATTACAACATGACATTAAGTAAAATTGCCGATTTCAACAATGATTTGATACGACTTGATTATTTATGGTACGATGGTTTCAAGCAGGATGTTTTGCGAATTGCTCAAAGCTCTCATTTTTATGAAACATTCAATCCGGAATTAATAATCGCTCATCATCGGGAAATAATCGAGCAGCTTGATGAAAGGCAAGAAAAAAGAGGTAATATGCTTTCTGAACTAAAGGAGTGGAATGTGTAATGAAAAAAAGACTCAAATCTATGAAAAAAGATCATATCGTATCAGTTGAAGAAAACGAAAATACAGCAATAAAAGATGATGATTGCGATACTCCGGAAGTTATTTGTCAGAGTGTGGCAAATGAAATGGAACGAGTTACAGAAACGGTAAATGAAATAAAAAGCCAAAATACAATCCAAGCAATTTTTTCCGGAAGTAAAAACAAGCGTGCTCTCGCTGATAATGATGT
Organism: Eubacteriales bacterium; assembly: GCA_051867855.1. Taxonomy (GTDB): domain Bacteria; phylum Bacillota; class Clostridia; order Oscillospirales; family CAG-272; genus HGM12713. The sequence goes on along the minus strand of JBJDZF010000256.1, from coordinate 2,347 downwards.
CAGAATATCAAACGCAATAAAAAACATTATGAATTGGATGCTTATTGTAACATCAGCAGAAATGATTAGGAAAGAGGAATACGACGAACTAACCGCTCGGATTCTTACATTTGATGAAGACATGAATAATCAATTGCAAATGCAGGTTAAGTTCAAAAGAGCATATGAAGCAATGCAAAAACGTCAGAAACAACTGGTATTTTATAAAGTGCTTTCCGCCTGTTCTTTTGCTTTTGGAATTATTGCAATTATATTGGCAATTGTTATGTAAAAAGGCACAGCCCACCTTCATGGTAGGGCTGTGCTTTTGCCACTCTGATCTTTTCTTGGTGCACTCCCCGCGCAGGAACCCGATCAGCTTGACCTTTGGAATATGGTACTGCGAACAGATACGCACGGCGTAAAGTGTTCCGTCGGAGATCCGGTGAAGGAGCGCTTTATCGCAGTATCCGGTAAGGGCGGAGGCTTGCAGGACGGACAGGGCGTCCTGCACATACGCAAGCAACTCGTCAAGATATCCGGCAAATACACATGCAGTGTTCATGCGTTTCTTTCTTTACTGATGGCATATCTGTTATACAATTATTTTGTATATAGATCTCCCCGACTGATAAGCGATTTCAAGATCGACGCAAAAAACCTGAAAGGATTTTTGCCGTCAAGCGATCGATTTACAGAAATTAAAGCCTCAATGAAGGCGTTTTTTATTTTTTATCCGGCTTTGATAATTCATGCACGGTTTTAATTTTGCTTATCTGACATGGGAAGGCGCATCCGTAGCATTCGCCTGCGGACATGACCACCGCATCTGTCAGGGTGTTATCCGGTCCGAAAGGAACCACTACATGGTCGCCTGTTTTCAGCGCTATGCCGCCTGTCAGATAATAGTAGTGTGGCTTGTCGGGATAGTTCACGCTGACCTTGCAGAACTTATAGAGAGTCATATTGATCGGCTCGGAATTACGTTCTCTTTCGCGCGCTTCCCGTTCCTTTGCATATTCAGCGCTTATTGCCATATCATACTCAGCGCGTGTTTCAAAGTTGTCGGGATCGATCCCGAATTTGTTGCTGCAATATTTCCTCCAGCCATGTTTTCTTTCCTCAACCGCCCGAAGGTATTCTTCTTCGCTTTCATATCGGGTGGGGTCAACTTCGGCGTCGCGGTATTTTGCCCTCCATGCATACACTCTTGAGTAAGCGTATTTATCGCAGTTTCTCTCGATGTATTCAATGTATTCGCTCATGTCCTTTTGCCAATAAGGTATCTTGTTTTTTATGCGTACATCGGATTCTGCAAATACGATAGGGAATATATGCTCTTTGAACAGTTCCATCGTTTCGAGTTCTTCCCAGTCCCGGCATTCATCAATGCATGACTTTATAAAATCAGCTTTGTCATGTATGTCAGTGTTCGGGTTCGCAAACGCACATTCAATGATCTTCTCGGCTGTTTCGGTATGGCCTCCTTTAAGTGCCAATGCTACGAATTCCCCAATACACCACAGAGAGTCTGTGCATTGCAATATCAGTTTGTTTATGAACGATGGCTTTTTAACCATATGATCAATAATATGGCTTGGAAACTCATCAGTAAAGCAGTTCATATTGAGCAATACGGAGTGAGTCAGCTCGTCTTTATAATTTGAGTATTGTATATAAGGCATGAATGTGTCAAAACACCATTCCCATATTTCAATGGCATATAAGGCATTGTCCTCAACCAGATCACGAAGCAGAGTGTCAAAAAGTGTTTCTGTTTTCTCCTGTTCATCGGGGATATCAAAGGGGAGGCTGAAGCGATCCTTTATTGCCTGCGCGTACAGATATGTTCCGTCCGACGTAAGATAGCGGGCTGCTGTGGATCTGTCGGCAGAGATGAACCTCCATCTTTCAATTTCATCATCACTGCCGTAGAATTTGCCGTTTTCAGCGTTTTCAAGCTTGATCTTTGCGGTGAGCTTTCTTCTCTGTATGTTGGAGTAGTTGGGGCGTTTTGCTTCGCCTTCGACGGTTTTATCGGATCCTTCGCCGGATGCGGCAGAGGCAGAAACAGATACGGTTCTTTTCGCGTTGGAAGCAGCATCCGAACCGGCTTTTTCAAGGGCATCTTCGTATTCTTCCGCCGTTTCGAAATCGTCGGGGTCAAGACCGTATTCCGAACCATCTTCGGCATTCTTACGCCAACCGTACTTTGCATCATTCAGAGCTTCGAGGTATTCGTCCTTCGTGTCATAATCGTCGGGATCGAGAAAATAACGTGAGTCGCGCTTAAAATCTTCCTTCCAAGCGTTTTGCGCTGCTTCCACGGCGTCGTAATATTCATCCTCGGTTTCATAAGCTTCAGCCG
>JBJDZF010000255.1:0-3259 GCA_051867855.1 Eubacteriales bacterium | reverse complement strand
CAAACGCGAATACATAAACAGCTTCGCGCGGTATGACATACTCTGCATCGACGATCTGGCGGCTGAACGCGACTCTCAATGGATGCTCGAGCAGGTGTTTTCGGTAATCGACGCTCGCTGTAAGGCTGTGAAACCGCTTATCGTGACTACTAACCTTACAAGTCGGCAGATGTATGATAAGAGCAACAAGGAACGCGCGCGGATTTACAGCCGATTGTATGAGCTGTGCCAGCCGATCGAATTCGTAGGTGCGGACAAGCGGATACAGAATTTCCGGCGGGATAAGGATAAATTCACGCAGATGTTAAGGAAAGGACTTTAACGGAGGAGAAAGTAATGGAATTTTTTGACAAGGAACTGAGAGTTCGTCTCACATTCATCGAGGAGGTGCTGGGTTCGTCCCCTGCATCGAAAGAAGTGTACCGGGATTACATAGCTTCAAAGGCGCCGGAAGCTCCGTCAATTGAGGACGAAATTGAGGCTGTAGGCATTGACGAGACTGCGGACAGCAAAATGACGGTATTTCCCCGCGTGGACGGCAGGGTCGGCGTCTGGGACTACCAGATCAAAGGTATGTTCAAAGACGCATGCGGAGGTCTGGCGCGGACAAAACGGAGTGAATCGGCGGCAATCAAGGCTTACAAAAAAGTGATCGACAAACTGATATTCGTGGAGGAGCGGTTCATTCCGTATCAGTTCGAAGGGGACATTGGAATCTGCGAACGTCCTCTCAGGGCTCAGACGGCGCAGGGCGAGAGAGTGGCGCTGTCCTCATCCGAGACCGTTCCCGCCGGCGCGACGATTGAATTTACCATAGGATTGATCGACGGAAATCTGGAGAAATACGTCCGCGAGTGGCTGGACTACGGCAGGCTCGGCGGCTTCGGACAGTGGCGCAGCTCCGGCAAAGGCAGATTCACGTGGGAGGAAATCCAGCGTTAAATCAGCGATAAATCAGCGTTAGGACAGCGTTAAATCAGCATTGGAATGGTAAGGCGTGGAACGAATCGAGATGGCGGACGAGAATTGAAATGATGCGATTAGGAATAGCGTGGCACCGATTGGAAACGGAATCGCATCGAAGCGTATTGAGAAGAAACGAACAGAAGCGGAACGGCAAAGTACAGCCAGGTATTGATGAGAAGAGGATTAGCATGGCACCGTTTGGGAAAGGAACCGAGTCGCGAAGTGCAGCGAAGAAAAGGAAAGGTAAGGCAAGGATAAGCGTTGGATCGGAATCGAACAGACGGCAATGCTGTGGAATAGCTTGGAAAGTAATGCACCGGAGCAGAAACGCCGGGCAACGCGGAGAGATGGCATCCGTAAAATTATTTAATATTCAGGAGAAAAATATGAGCAAATTTAAAGTTGGGGACAGAGTTAGGTTTATAGGACAACGTAGTAGTACCCATCATATTGCAGAAAAAGTTGGAACTGTGGTATGTCTTTGTGACGATATTCTTTTTGTCGGGGTTGATTTTGACAATAAAGTACCAATGTGCCATGATCTGGACGGATTATGTGAATATAATCATGGCTGGTGGTGTTTGGAAAATGAGCTGGAATTAATCAAAGACGAACCCCGCTTCAACGTGATCATCACATCGGACGGCGACGTTACAACCGCGAAACTGCTTCACGGCAAGAATCTGAAAAAAGAAGTCACCGTCAAGCGCTATCACAAAGACGAATACAGCGAAAAAGAAGCCGTCAAGGCAGTCTGCAAGAAGCTGTTCGGCGAGGACAAGCCTGAGAAAGAGCCGGAACCGGCCGGAATCAACTGCATGGCGGTTTGCATTAGAGATAACGAAGTTCTGTGTTTAACGCGCGGCAAAATATACGAATTCAGCGACGGCAAATGCGTTGATGATGCCGGTGATTTTTATCCGGTATATGTCGGTTATAAAATAACAAATTTTGATGATGAGCTCTTTGCCAAGAATTTCGTCAAGCTGGTGGAATCCGATGAATAACTCAGACGGAATCCGCGAGAGGACCTGCCCGGTGTGCGGAAAGACGTTCGTCGTCTCGTCATCCGGCTGGGCGTACAAAATCCTGCCGAAACACAGCAACAGATACACGTACCTCTGCTCCTACTCCTGCCTGAATCGGGAGCGGGAGCGGATGGAGCACGGCGGTCTGAATCGGCATGTGGAATATCTGCACGGACTGCGCCGGATTTTGTTTGAACGCGAGATATCGGTTAAAACAGCGGCGAAAATATGCGGCATACATCCGTCTCAGATGAACAATTATGTATATCTCGATTCTGCGGCGACGGCTCCGACGATCGAGAAAATCGCGCGCGGGCTCGGCGTGGATGAGGATGAACTTATTGGAGGGAAGAAGAATGTTTAATGGTTATAACGAAATAGAGGCATACAAGGCGCAAATTCGCGAGTTGAAACAGCATATCGACGAACTGACACACGATCTTGAATACGCCAAAAGAATAGCAGAAAATAAGAGACAGGCAGAGTTTAAACTCGAGCGTGAGGTCTTCAGGGAGCTGACAAACGGATGGTGCGAAGTATCGGAAGCCTACGTGCTCAGTGGATATGACGATATTATCACATGTCCGATTTGTAAGGATAAAGGTAAAATCTCCCGAATGGTTGATGGTGTTACTCTCAAAGCCGATTGTCCTATTTGTTTGAATAGAAATGCGCCGGTATTATTCAGGAGATATGAGGTGCGGCGGCTTGCGTGGAATGACCTGAGCGCTCTTTTGATCGCCATAGATAAGTCAGGCAATGTGTATCCATCATTAAAAGATACATGGACTATGAACCTCAACACGTGCTACAAAACAATAGAAGAAGCGCAGGCAGAAGCTGACCGGCTCAGTGCCGAAAACCTTGCAAAAGCTAAGGAGAGATTGCAGTCATATATCGAAGGAAATGGTTACGACAAATTAATAGGGAGTATAAACAATGAATAACTCCACGTTCGAGTATCTGTTTAAATCCATCATGGGATGTGCGTTGATCGCAGGAGTGACAATAGCTGCGATTCATTTCAACAATTCCACATTGCTGTGGTTCTATGCGCTACTCATTTTATTTATTTGACGGAGGCAGAAATGAGAGAAATTTTATTCAGAGGTAAAGAACATCCGGTGAAAACGCGGCAAAGTGAGTTTTTGAAATTATTTCCTAACACAAAATTATCAGACGGTGTGATTGCTATTTGCCCAAAATGCGTTGATGACTATGCAGATTGTTGTAATCCAGATGACAGATCAACATGCAAAAAATGT
>JBJDZF010000254.1:0-3260 GCA_051867855.1 Eubacteriales bacterium | reverse complement strand
CTCCGTATTTGGAGGTATAAGTGTGAATGTGCCTTCGTTATAGGTCTGACATCCGTCTTCAAGATCCACTTCGATGAATCCCTTTTTGATATAGTAAAACTCCCAGCTTTTATGAGTATGTCTGAAAGGAACCTGATTGAGTTTAAGTGCTTTAAGGAGATTTTTGCTCAACATTATGTTGAAATCCATATCGAAAAGTTGAACGTCAAAGTGGTCATAGCGGTCAAACAGATCCATATTTATCTCCTTTCCGTTTGCTAACGTATGCATATATTGTAGCATTTATTTGCGGTAATTGCAATACTTTAATTATTCCGTTTCAGTAACCAATAAAAAAATATAAACAGGAGAAGAAAAGATGAAAACGAAAAGAATTGTTTATCAAATGTTTGCGGCAATACTGATTATTTCAATGCTTTCACTGTTTGCCGCGGGTGTCGGAGCTGTCGGAAGCGGCGGCAACGTTTGGGACGGTACTACGGGTACCTCGTTTGACGGGGGCTCCGGTACTGAGGACGACCCATATCTTATAAGCTCGGGGCAGTCGCTTGCGTACCTGGCAAGCCTTGTAAACTCTGAGACGGACAGACAAACCCAGTCAGGCAAATTCTTCAGAATGACAAATAATATTGACTTGGGGGATCTCGAATGGACGCCTATCGGAAATTATTACAACGGTTCATCCAGCGCAAGTCGGTTTTTTTCGGGTACATTCGACGGAAACGGATACCGTATAACCAATCTTAACGCAATCACTGCACAGGGAAAGACGGTTGCAGGTCTGTTCGGTTGCGTATGGAACGGCACGGTAAAAAACCTCGGGATCGAGAGCGGCACCGTAAGTACGGCGTCTACCAACGGCGGAGGAATTGCCGGTGTTGTAAAGGGGCGTTCGCTGATAACAAACTGCTATAATAACGCAACCGTTATCAGGAGCGTTGCCAACAGCTCGCAGTGCTTCATGGGAGGAATTATCGGAAATATTACCGATGCAAATGCGGTGATTTCGGAATGTATAAATTACGGATATGTTGACGCGGCGATAGCACTTACAAACGCAAGCAGCGGATACGGAGGTATATGCGGATTCGCGCAGTTCGGAACCATAAAGGACTGCCTTAATTTCGGTTCGGTAAACTGCGGCGTCAAGGTGAATTTCGGCGGCGGGATTTGCGGAACAGTTACCGATCAGATGACCGTTTCCGGCTGTTCCTCAAGCGGGCTTGTGTTTACGGGCGGCTCAACAAGCGCATATCTTATAGGTAAGGCGAGCGCAGCTCCCACAATTACTGATTGTACGGCATACACAAAGAATTACGCGGAATATCCGACCGGCAAGATTACCGTCGGGGATTTTGAATATACCCTTGCAACGGCTGTTTGCGCCAACGGGGCTTCATATATTACCAATTGTACGGTGAATACCTCTGACACTCTCTCGCTTGATGCGGCGGACGCACCCGTGATGCTCGACGGCGCGGCAGTCAGACTTGTAAAGGACAGCAGCGGTATACGGTTTACCTCAAATATATCTGCAGAATTACTTGAAAGAGTACGGAGCGAAAAGGATGCTGACACCGAGATCGTGATAGGCACTATTATCTGTCCTGCGGATTATATTGAGGGGCGCTCCGCATTTACCATGGACGTTCTTGAGGCGGTTGGAAAGCAATACGTGAATATTATTGCGGAAAGCGGAATTACATATGACTCAAGCGGCAACGCAACGGTAAGGGCGGCGCTCACAAATATTTATGAAAGCAATTATGCCCGGGATTTCGCGGCAAGAGCGTATGTGAAATATATTAAGGGCGGAGAAGCGGTTTATGTGTATTCGGCGTTCGACTCCGCGAATAATTGCAGAAGCATAGCGGAAGTGGCGTCCTGCGCGCTCGCTGACGTGCAAACGGTTATGACCGAAGAATACTGTTACGCGGTGGACGGCGGATACAGCCGTTACAATGCCGCCCAGAGATCGGTTTTGGTTGAATATTGTACGGCATATAACTGACGGGAGGAAAAACGAAAATGAAAAAACAATATTTTGCTCCTGACTGTAAGGCAATCACGGTAATTCCGGGAGATATTATAGCGTCGTCCGGGCTTCCGGCGTTTGATTTCAGCGATGATATTTCCAACGATATTTTCAAGGATTGAAAGGTATTAACGTCAGGACAGACAATAAACAAAAACGGGCAGTTTATCCGGCTTACAATGCCTATGAAAAATTGCCCGTTATATTTTGCATTCATACAGGAGATGCTTCATGAAAAGCTTATATAAAAAAGTTGGCGCATATCTAAGTGCGTTGAGTCAGCAGAGAAGGACGGTGCTCGGAAAAATTACGGAGGTCTTCACCTTGCCCTGCGGCTACAAGGAGGCGGGGCAGATTCCGGATCCGTCCGCTTTTGTTCCGTTTGATACCTCAAAGGATTTCTGGGGGACGGGCTGCGGTACACACGCATGGTTCAGATTCGTCGTGAATGTGCCAGGTGACTGCGAACCCGGTGATGTGTGCGTCAGAGTTACGACCGACAGCCGTATCGGTTGGAATGCAGATAACTCCCAATTTATCGCATATATTGACGGTGTGATGGTGCAGGGGCTTGACGTCAACCACACGGAATTTTATTTTGACTCCATAGGTGAACACGAGATACATCTTTATGCCTACACCGGACTTAAGGCTCAAAGAGCCACGCTCGGACTTGAATTGCTGTATGCACGGAGGGACGTGGAAAAGCTGTGGTATGATATTAAAGTTCCGTATGACTGTCTGGCATACCTCAATGAAAACAGCGGGGAATACAGAAATATACTTGTGAGGCTCAACGAAGCCATCAAGCTTTTGGATATGTATCTGGTACCATCGGAGGATTTTTACAGGTCGGTACGTGCGGCGTCGGAGTATATGGATAAGATCTTTTACGGCGAATTCTGCTGCGGAGACGGCAGGAACGTTCCCGTCGTGACCGGAATAGGTCATACGCACATTGATTGCGCTTGGCTTTGGACTCTCAGGCAGACGCGTGAAAAAGTACAGCGTTCCTTTTCGACGGTAGTGCGTCTTATGAAAAAATATCCGGAATACAGGTTTATTTCATCACAGGCACTGTTATATAAATACCTCAAGGAGGAGGCTCCGGATGTATATGAGGAGGTCCGCAGACTCATCAGAGAGGGAAAATGGGAATGCGAGGGTGCAATGTGGGTCGAAGCGGACTGCAACCTGTGCTCGGGTGAGAGCCTTGTACGTCAGT
>JBJDZF010000253.1:0-3261 GCA_051867855.1 Eubacteriales bacterium | reverse complement strand
GATTCGGAGTGAAATGATGAATTATTCTGACCGAGAATTTAAAAGTGTAGTCGCTAAAATCGGGCTCGCGCTGATAATATTCACCCTGCTTTTTAACGTCTTATCCTTACTGAACATATTTATTTCCGCTGTGCTTTTCGAAATTCTGGATTACCGTACCGCATATATAATTACGGAGACGGTCGGCGCATTGTTTTACCTTGCTTCGTTCATGCTTCCGGTCCTCTTTTTCAGAATAATGTTTTCGAAAAGCGAAAGACCGGAGCCTATGCGTTTGGGCGTCAAGTTACCTAAATCTACTGTTCTGATAATTTTCGCCGCCATAATGTTGGTTCTTTCCGCAGCATATCTCAATTCGCTTATTGTATCGTTTTTCACTCCGGAGTACTCCGCGTCCTCCGTTGAATCTTCACCGCTTCCCGGCTATGCAATTGTACTGCAGATAATATCGATAGCCATAGTTCCCGCATTCTGTGAAGAATTTCTGTTCCGCGGAACCATACTCTCAAATCTCCTGCCGTACGGAAAAATTCCCGCCATTTTGGGCAGCGCGCTTATGTTCGGACTCATGCATCAAAATGCCGCGCAGTTTTTCTATACAACGATGGCAGGCATTATACTCGGATACGTTTATGTTAAAACCGAATCGATCTGGTGCGGAACGATCATTCATTTTCTAAACAACCTCTTCGGTGTGATCGAGAGCGTTTCAATCTCAAACTTTGTGCTGGAGGATGCAATAAGATTCAATTCAATTCTTGAATTCATTATTTTCGCGATTGGAATAATCAGTGTTATTGTACTGATAAAAAACAGCACCAAAGGCAAATCCCCCTATGACACCGGTAGCTTCGGAATGGTTCTTCCCTCCTGCCCTGACTACAAAAATAAGATCATTTCTTCTCCCGTACTTGCGGGATTCTTCCGCTCACCGTCTGTTATTGTCTTTACGGTTATTGCCGCGATAAATACCTTTTTATCGCTCACGCTCACAGCATGAACGACAGAGACACTGAATTCATGCAGGCAGCGATACGGCTTGCCGAAGAGGCCGCCTCTCTCGGGGAAGTACCGGTAGGCGCTGTTGTGGTAAAAAACAATGAGATTGTCTCGGGTGCATTCAACCGTCGGGAAACCCTGCGACTTGCCACTGCTCACGCGGAAATAAGTGCAATAGAGGACGCTTGCCGCAAGCTCGGTGGCTGGCGGCTGTTCGGATGTACACTTTATGTAACGCTTGAGCCGTGCGCAATGTGCGCCGGTGCAATCGTCAATTCGCGCATCGACCGCGTCGTGTACGGCGCCGATGACATACGCTTCGGTGCGTGCGGAAGCCTGTTTAATATCAATTCATATCCGCTCAACCACGCCTTTGAAATAGAGAAAAACGTATGCGGCGACGAATGTCGCCGCCTTATGTCCGATTTTTTTGCAAGGATCAGAAAGAAAAACAAACCTCAATAATTATTGAAATACAGGCATTAACGAATCGTCAAAAACCGAATACATGATTATGCCGCCTCCCGTCGTGATATTTAACATTCACCGGTGACGGCATAATTTATTTTATCTGAAATAAACATTCGGGTCTTGCCGCACAAGGAGTGCGGCAAGACCCTTGATTCTTGTATTCGTTCTTCCGATATCAGTCCGCAGTAAGTCCCGAACGCTCTATTCCCTGAACAAGATACTTCTGACAGAAGAGGTACATAACTATCAACGGGGCGATAATCATGATACCGCAAGTGTTGCGTATCGCGGAATAGTACAGGTTCTGACCGGGATAATCGGTCGTAAGGGATGTCGGAATTCCGACGATCTTCGGCATAAGGAGGATCTTTGACGAGTTTGTAAAGAACAAATTCGTATAGAAATCGTCCGTCCACTGCCACGAGAACGCGAACAGGAACACCGTGATCATCATCGGCACCGACAACGGCAGAATAATAGTCAGGAATGTACGGATCGTGCCGGAGCCGTCGATGTAAGCGGACTCCTCAAGCTCATCCGGCACTCCTCTGAAGAACTGTCTGAGCATGAATATGTACAAACCGTTCTTGAATGCCAAACCGCCGAGCGAAAGAATTATAAGCGGCCAATAAGAGTTTGTAAGCGTAATTCCGCTGCTTGTGAAACGTGTCCACGAATCGGGAATTATGTCTATCTTGGAGAGGAAGTCGTTTGTGATCGTCTTTCCGAAGAAGTTGATTCCGCCGCCGTTGAGGAACTGCGCTATACCGAGTATATCGAAGTTTCTGAATCCCATGAACAGCGAGAGCTGGAGGGTCTGGTGGGGAATGACCAGGGAGAAGATGACCGCAAGGAAAACGAACTTATTACCCTTGAACTTGAATTTAGCAAGTCCGTATGCCACAAAGCAACAAACAAATGTCTGAATGATAGCGGTACTTGCGGAAAGAATAAGGGTATTTCTGAATGCCTCCAGATAGTGAAGCTCTGACCAGATTGCCTTGTAAATATCAAGTGTAAAGTGCTTGGGTATAAGTCTTACCGTAACATCCACAAAATCCTCGGGAGCCATGAAGGAACCCGCGATTTTCGAGAAGAACGGGAAAAGCACCACATAGGAAATACCTATAAGCAACACCAACCTGAATACATACCAGACGATCTTTTTCAGGAAGAACACGGACAAAAATTTCGCCTTGAGTCTCTCTTTGAGCGGAGTTCTTTCGAACTCCACTCTTATTTTATTTTTGGACTCTTTTTTGATTTTCGGCTTGTTTTCAACACTTTGTGCGTTCATATGTTCCTCCTTAATCACGTCTCTGATAGAACACAAATGCCGAGCAAATCGCGGCAACTATGCCTATTATTGCAATTACAATCAGGAAGTACATCCACGCCATTGCCGAACTTCGAACATTTCCGTCCGCCTGCTGATAAACATTCGATATGAATTTCATTACCTGGTTTGAGTCCGTCGTGAAAGAGTCGATGATTGTATAGACAGCGTTGACGAGGATCATAGGACTTATCATCGGGAAGGTTATCTTCCAGAAGGTCTCCCATGAGGTTGCTCCGTCAATCTGTACCGATTCATACACTGCGGGAGATATTGACTGAAGACCCGCAAGGAATATAAGCATCGGAACTCCGGAACGGTTTACGATTCCGTAAATATTGTTGATAGCCTTGACAACATATTCAAGCAACCCTTCGCCGACCGCCATGTTTTCAAACAGCTTTTCGAAATCCATGACGCTGACAATTTCGGTTGCCGTACTCTGACCCGAACCG
>JBJDZF010000252.1:0-14266 GCA_051867855.1 Eubacteriales bacterium | reverse complement strand
CGTAGGATTCAGGGAACAGCATACCGTAAGAACAAAAGATATGATCGCGTCATAAGCCAACCGAAGCAGAAATACCGAGGTAAATTTATGCCTCGGTACTCCCACCGCATATTTTTCCGCTAAGAATGCAGAGCGGGAGGAATACTTCTTTGGGGAAGTTTCCTCCCCGCAAAAAACGATGGTCAAAGCTTTTGCGGGGGAACCTTTTCGGTGAAAAGGTTTCCCCGCACCCCTTTCAAAAGCTTTCAAACCTATTACAATTAATCCATGTCTGAAGTTCTTGAAAGTGGGGCGCGGGGAGGAAAGCTTCTTTCAAGAAGTTTTCTCCCCGCATAACATAATTATTCATCAAGACGTATAACCTGATTTTTTCTGACAGACTCAAAGCAGGCGTCTATGATCTTCATAACTCTCCGCATTTCGCTGTGCGTTACTATCTGTTCTTCCCTGCCCTCGATCGCGGCGCAGAAATTACGGTAATAGTCGTGCACATCCGAAACGGGACGCTCCATATCATAGGTCTTGGTTGTGATCTCATCTCTCGGAGCCATTGTCTTTGTCAGACCTGCAGCGGTCTCGACCGGGATCACGTCGCTTTCGTGCCATGCAGTGCACTCGACGACATGGCAAGGAACGCGCCAGTCCTCAATAATTCCCGTTCCCTTTTTGCCCTGAATATAAAATCTCGGCATGGGAATGAAGTTATATGTTCCGACCTCAACATACGCTCTTGCGCCGTTTTCCATACGCATGGTGAGCTTAAAGCCGTCATCGACCTCCGAGGTGGTTATAGTATCAAATTCGCAGAATATCGAAACGATCTTCGTATCGTGATAAAGCATGGCGATCTGATCGATAAGATGTACTCCCCAGTCGTACAGCATACCGCCGCCGTACTTCTTGTCTCTGCGCCAGTCACTCGGGATACCGCGCGAGCCGTGAATCCTCGACTCGATATTGAATATATCCCCGATGGCGCCCGTCTCAAACAGTTTCTTCATCGCGAGATAATCGACGTCCCAGCGACGGTTCTGATGAACCGAAAATCTGACATTATTCTTCCGGGATGCCGCTATCATTCTGTCAAGCGATGCGCAATCCATGGTCACGGGTTTTTCGACGATAACATTCTTTCCTGCATCCATGCAGGAAACGGCAAGCGGCTCGTGGTCGTCGTTCGGCACGGCGATGGTCACAATATCCACCGATTTATCGGCAAGTACTTCTTCAAGGCTGTCATATGCCCGAATTCCCCTGCTGCGTGCAAGCTCACTGCGCTCGCTCTTGATGTCGTATATACCTTTGAGCTCAACAACGTCGCTCGTCAGGGCGTGGTTTACGTGCCAACCGCCCATTCCACCGTAACCTATTACACAAAGTCCGTGTTTCATACCTAAAGCAAATCCTCTTTTCAATCCAAGAAAAAATTATTATCGATGCATTACGCATCATTAAATCAATCGTACGGATAATTCCGCGCCAACGGTTTTCAACCGCTTTCCGGCAGTCAGTCTTCGTCCTCCTCGGGACGTCCGCCCTGCTTCAACTGGGCTTCCAGCATCATATCCTTAACTTTCATAAGCCTTGTTGTATTGCCGCGCTCGTTTTCGTCAAGCTTCATTTTTATGGCTTTGATCGCAACAAGATACTGCGGCATCATAATATACTCGAGCGCGTTGACACGGCGTCTCGTTTTTTCAATCTCTTCCGCCAGCAGTTGTGCCTTTTTCTCAAGCTCTGCCATACGTACTATATCCTCAAGCAGACCGTTGAGAGCTTCAAGCGACGAATCAAGCTCGCCGGAGGTAAAAGCAAAGCCGTAATTACAGCCGTCAGCCACGTTGTTTCCGACAAGCTCAAGAGAGAATTCCGGTACGGTTACGCTCATCATATTTTTATAGGAAACCTCAAGGTGTCCCTCCTTTTTGGGGCATATGAGTGCTTCCTCAAGCATTTTGGGACTGCTTGCGGCACTTGCCACAGTAAAGCCCTTGTACACATTTGACAGCGCAAGCTCAACCCTCTCGCGCAAAATCTTATCCTCGCGCACAAGATCGAGAAACTGCCGCATCAGCTCATCGCGCTTATCCTTGAGCAGCTTGTGACCCCGACGTGCCGTTGTATACCTTGCCTGAAGCTTTTTAAGCTCCATTCTCGTGGGGTTTACCTTAATTTCCGCCAACGATATTCAACTCCTTTCGCACACTGCGCCGCCAAAGGCGAAGCCGCGCAATAACGGAAAAATCATTTTGATGGCCAATACTTCTCTACAAGCTCTGGCTTGATACGCTTCATCTCGCTCTTGGGCAGAATGGAAAGCAGCTGCCAGCCGAGGTCAAGCGTTTCCTCAATGGTCCTGTTCTCGTAAAATCCCTGATTTATATACTTTTCCTCGAAAGCATCGGCGAACTTTGCATAAAGCCTGTCAATGGGAGTCAGCGCCGCTTCACCGAGCACGACCATCAGCTCCTTGGCTTCCTTTCCTCGCGCGTAGCTCGAGAAGAGCTGGTTCATCGTTCCCGCATGGTCCTCACGCGTTTTTCCGGCACCTATTCCCTTGTCCTTCAGACGTGAGAGCGACGGAAGCACGTCGACCGGCGGCAGATATCCCTTTCTGTACATCTCTCTCGAGAGGATTATCTGGCCTTCGGTAATGTATCCCGTAAGGTCGGGGATCGGGTGTGTTTTGTCGTCCTCGGGCATCGTGAGTATCGGGATCATGGTAATGGAGCCGTCCGAACCCATCTTTCTGCCCGCCCGCTCGTACATCGTAGCCAGGTCGGTATACAGATATCCGGGATATCCGCGGCGTCCGGGAACTTCCTTGCGCGCTGCCGAGACCTCACGGAGCGCTTCGGCGTAGTTCGTTATATCCGTCATGATGACAAGAACGTGCATATTGCACTCAAAAGCCAGATATTCCGCGGCGGTTAGCGCCATACGCGGCGTTGAGATACGCTCTATGGCAGGGTCGGAGGCAAGATTTATAAACAGCACTGTTCTGTCGATAGCACCCGTTTTCTTGAAATCCGAAATGAAGAAATCCGCCTCCTCAAAGGTAATCCCGACTGCTGCGAAAACAACGGCGAAATTGGACTCGGAATTGCGCACCTTTGCCTGGCGCGCTATCTGCGCCGCAAGGTTGGCATGAGGCAGACCGGAACCCGAGAAGATCGGAAGCTTCTGTCCTCTTACAAGCGTATTGAGTCCGTCTATCGTGGAAATCCCTGTCTGTATGAATTCGGACGGATAGTAGCGTGCCGCGGGATTTATCGGGGTACCGTTTATATCGAGAGACTTCTCGGGAATGATCTTCGCGCCGTTGTCGATAGGCTCTCCCATACCGTTGAATACTCTGCCGAGCATATTGACGGAAACAGGCAGCTCGACTCCGTGCCCCGTGAAGCGCACCTTACTGTTTGCAAGGTTGAGCCCCGCAGAGGATTCGAAGAGCTGTACCAGCACATTTTTGCCGTTTACCTCAAGCACACGGCAGCGGCGCACCTCGCCGTTCGGAAGCTCGATCTCGCCCAGCTCGTCGTACTTGACTCCCTCTACCTGCCGCACGAGCATAAGAGGACCCGCAACCTCTTCAATAGTTCTGTATTCTCTGATCATAGCAATAAATAAATCCTTCCGTTATTTTATCGGCGAATTATTTCTCTTATTTTTCGACAGCTGCCGCAAGCGCGTCAAGCTGCTCCGTCATCTCGCGTTCGATATCCTCGAACTCTGCCTTGTACCTGTCGGTCGGAACTGCCTTCGCACGTCCGATCCTCTCGCGCACGGGAAGCTCTGCGATCTTCTGCACATCGACACCCGCGGCAATCGCCTTCTCTGCCTTATCGGCAAAGGAGAATATCAGCTCCATCAGCGCGTTCTGCTTGTCAAGCGGAGTATAGCTGTCCACCTCTCCGAACGCATCCTGCTGTAAAAAGTCCTCCCGTATTGACTGCGCCACCTCAAGTGTCAGTCTGTCGGACGGTGAGAGCGAGTCAACACCCACGAGCTTTACTATCTCCTGAAGGTCGTTTTCACTCTGGAGTATCTTCAGCAGTCTGCCCGTCTTTGCCATCCAGCTCTTTGAGACGTTTTCGTCAAACCAATCCGAGAGTCTGTCGCGGTAAAGAGAGTAGGAATTCAGCCAGTTTATAGCCGGGAAATGACGTCTGTAAGCAAGAGAGGAATCAAGCCCCCAGAACACCTTCACTATACGGAGCGTCGCCTGCGTGACCGGCTCGGATATATCTCCTCCCTGCGGAGAAACCGCACCGATCGCCGAAAGCGCACCCTGTCTGCCGTCGGAGCCGAGGCAGACCACCTTGCCGGCGCGCTCGTAAAACTGTGCCAGCCGGCTTGTAAGATAAGCGGGGTAACCCTCTTCACCCGGCATTTCCTCAAGACGACCGGACATTTCGCGCAGTGCCTCCGCCCAACGCGAGGTGGAGTCTGCGATGACCGCAACAGAATATCCCATATCCCTGTAATACTCTGCAATCGTGATACCCGTGTATATCGACGCCTCGCGCGCCGCAACGGGCATATCCGAGGTGTTTGCGATAAGCACTGTTCTCATCATGAGCGACTTTCCTGTTCGCGGGTCGATAAGCTCGGGAAATTCGCGAAGAACGTCCGTCATCTCGTTTCCGCGCTCCCCGCATCCGATATAGACCACGAGGTCAACATCGCTCCATTTTGCCAGCTGGTGCTGGACGACCGTCTTTCCCGAGCCGAAAGGTCCGGGAACGCACGCAGTTCCGCCCTTTGCGATCGGAAAGAGCGCGTCTATGACTCTCTGACCGGATATCATCGGCTCGACGGGAGGCAGCTTTTCGCGGTACGGACGCGACACACGCACCGGCCACTTCTGCATAAGCGTGATATCCTCCGTCGTACCGTCGTCGAGCTTGAGCTTTCCTATCCTGTCGGTGACTCTGAAATCCCCCGAGCGCAGCTCTATTACCGTTCCACTCTTTTTCGGAGGAACAAGTATTTTGTGCTCGATGACCTCTGTCTCCTGCACGACACCGTATATGTCCCCTGCCTCGACCCTGTCACCGAACTGAAGCTTTGCCTCAAAATGCCAGAGCTTGTTCCGATCGAGGGACGGCTCGTCGATTCCCTTTATGATGTTGGAGCCGTATTTTTCACGCATCGCCTCAAGCGGGCGCTGGATTCCGTCATAAATATTGGTGATAAGACCGGGACCGAGCTCGACCGACAGCGGCGCACCGGTAGAGACGACTCTGTCGCCGCGTCCGATTCCCGCCGTTTCCTCGTAAACCTGTATCGACGCGCGGTCCCCGTGCATTTCTATGATCTCCCCGATGAGATTCTTTTCTCCGACTCTGACCACGTCGAACATATTTGCCTCACGCATTCCCTCCGCGATGACAAGCGGTCCCGAAACCTTGAGTATTTTTCCTTCTATCATGAAAATCCTCCACGCCGCCCGTGCGGCGGCTCAAACTTACGTTTATTTTCCCGTCTTTTACCCGGTATTCAGTTACCGTCCCTGAAAATTATGTCGGCGCCCACGGCTCTTTCCACCGCAGAGCGCATACCCTCAATACCGTATCCGGTACTTCCGCGGCTTCCGGGGATCACCGTTATCGCCGGAAGGGGTGCCGTCTTATAATGCGCTATTTCGTCCTCGAGCTCCGCGGCGTAATTCTCCATAATGAATATGACCGCGTACTCACCGCTTTTTGCCATGGAGTGCAAAAGCTCTCCCGCGCGCTGTGCGTTTTCTGCTTCGTGTACGGAAAAGCCGAGTGCCATAAACCCGAGCACCGACTCCCGCTCTCCGATTATTCCGATCTTATACATAACTTTCCCTCAACCTTTCACGGATTATTTCGGGAGAGAGTCCGGCGTCCTTGGAGGCAAGCAGAATCCTGACATTCTTCACCTCTGTCTCAAGCGCGATGACATACGCAACGAACACAGGAATACCGAAAGGTATGAATTTTGCCCTCTTCACGATATTCATCCACAGATCCTCGGCAAGACGCTCGCATTTTCCGAGCGGAAGCCCGGCACCGAGATTCTCGCCGAGAGTCGAATATGCGCTCGGCATAAGCATTTCGCAGAGCTTTTCCTCGCCGCCCTCGTACGCCTGCATGAAGAAATCCGCCGTAAGCGTTCCGCCTTCAAGAAGCGCATCCGAAAGCAGGGACTTTCCTCTGCCACCCATGCGCATACGCATAACGCGCACACATGTTATTATATTTGTCAGGTCGATACGCGCGCTTATCACGTCCGCCGAGTATCCGTCGCCTGTTTTTTTCGCCCCCGCGAGCATATCCGCATAACAGGCGCGGTCCATTATAAAATCCACGCACTGCGGATTTCCCGTACTGTTAAAGGCTTCTGTCGCGCGCGCGACCGCTTTTTCCATGTTTTCGGGCAAAGCGTTCTTTGAATTTCCCGCCACTGCGTCGGCAAGCACATCCGTGCCAACCGTTCCGAAGTCGAACAGCATACCGCGTGGGTCAACCCCGCGCGAGGCGCATTTTATGACAGCCTTTATATTGTTGCAATCGTACGGATAACGCAGAAAGTCGAGCATTCCCGGCCTCGGAAGCATAGCCGAAATATCGGAATAGCCCTTTGAGAGCACGGAAAGAAGCGTAGCCTCCCGGTCTACATCGACTCCGTTCTCCGCATATATGATGTCAAACCCCGCGTCGGGAAGCGAAGATATTATTTCGTCGGAGCTTTTCGCATCCGCCATGCGGTACAGCCGTTCAGCGCCGACAAGGGAATTTTCGAGTGCCCGTACTCTGGCGGAGCCGTACATATATTCGGTTTCATTGTACTTATCTGCCATGCTGTTTACAACCTTTCATATCGATTGTCCGAGGCGTTATTGCGTTCAACCGAAAAGGATTCGGCTGACCTTGCCCTCAAGCTCCCCTCTTATCTGTCCGAAGATCGTCGAAAGAGAGCTGTTTATCTCCGTATCGCCGCATTTGAGTATCAGTCCACCGTCAATGTCGGCGGCAAGCGGCGACAGAACGACGCGCTCGCATATTGATATTATCTCTTTTCCGACCATTCTGCGGCGCACACCCGCGATGAGACTCTCGCCGAACTTACTGCGGTCGGAGGCGTTGAGCATCACCTCGTACTTAACGTCAGGCGAAAGAGACGCCTCCCCGTATACGAGAACGCTGCGTTTTTCGTCCTCCGTCTGCTGTGTCAGCACACAGAGGAGCATTGAGACGAGCAATTCGAGATATTTGTCGTCGGGGAGCGAGTGAAGCTCTCTTTCCGCCTCCTCAAACGCTTTGTCGACAAGCCTGCCCTTGGCGTCGAGTAAAACATTGCGGTGCACCGTTTCGGCTCCCGATTTTGTGCGCGCGAGAATTGCCGCCGCCTCTTTTTGCGCGGCGGCGTCGAGCTCATTTTTTATCGCCAGCGCGCGCGACTTGTAATTATCGATTATCTTTTTACACTCGGCATCGGTCTCGGCGAGTTTCTGACTCACCTCGGCGTTAGCCTCGGCTATGATTTTATCGGTTATTTTGCTTAAGCCTGTCATATATCCCCCATAACGCGCCGCGTGTCCGTAAAACTACGTAACACGTCGGCGCTTTTATTTGCTTTTTCACGGAAGTGCGAATCCTCCGCGAAAACACGCTGCAATCCTTTTAAGCCAGGAAAATGAGAAGGAGTGAAACAAGAACGGCAAAAATCGCGTATGTTTCGACAAGTACCGCGGAGGTGATGGCTTTACCGAGCTCCTTGGGACGCTTTGCGATAAGAGAAATGCCGGCAGCCGCAACCTTTCCCTGCTTTATGCCGGAGTAATATCCGACTATTGCGATGGGAAGTGCCGCCATGAAATAGTACGCGCCCTGTCCGACGGTAAGAGTAACAGCCGTACCGCCGAGAATACCCATTCTGTACATGATAACGAACGCGGTGATAATACCGTATATACCCTGCGTTCCGGGGAGAGCCTGAAGGATCAGCGCTTTACCGAATTTCGAAGGGTCCTCCGAGAGCAGCCCGGAGCTCGCCTCTCCGACGATTCCAACGCCCTTTGCGCTTCCCATGCCGGCAAGTGCCGCGGCGAGTGCCGCGCCCAGAATAGCGATGTTGTTTCCCGTAAAAATAAGGTTCATCAATTCACCGAATGTCATTGTTTTTTTCTCCTTTGGATTTAAGTTTAATTATTCGGGATCAGCCGTGTATTTGTCCGAGGGGGTGGCGGGTTCAAAGGGTCTGCCCCCGTCCTCGTAAAACTTGTTGAAAAACTCGATATACTGAAGCCTTGCCGTATGCACGAAGGTTCCGAGCAGATTCAGTGCGAGATTGAGCAGGTGTCCTATAATGAAAATCACCACAAACCCGATAAAGCCTCCGACCGTAGGTCCTCCCATCGTACCGAGAATGTTGACCACCTGTGCTATAACTGCCGCCGCAAGCCCGAGGGCAAGTATGCGCGAGTAGGACAGCAGGTCGGAAATATAACTCACAAGGTCATATATTCCGAGGAAGCCCTTCATGAGCTTCAAAATGATGTTTTTTTCCTTACGTCCGTGCGTCAGAACTATCAGAACGGCAGATCCGATCAATACCCATTTACCCACCGACGGCAAAAGGAACAGCATTGCGACCCCCGCAAAAAGTGACCAGTAAAGCCCTATATCGAATACCGCATCAAGCGGATGTCCCTCACGGCAGAGTATAACAAATTTGACCGCCATACCCGCAATCAGATGTATTGCGCCGACCGCGAGCGATAAAATCAGGAAGAGCATAGGGTTCTGTATCGGGTCGAACAGCAGCGCGAGCGTTGCCGAGGATTCTCCGAGCAGTGCGAGATTCGGCAGATTTTCAGGCGCGACGCCCATCATATTCTGCATGATCGCGAGCGGCAGATCACCGAAATAGGACCCGAACAACACGCCGAAAAAGATACACGAAAAGCCGCAGTATCCGAACATATAAAGGAATCGCTTCATGCTCTCCCGTGGTTTGAGCAGCTTTACCGCGCCGAAGCAGGCAAGTACAAGCAGAAGTCCGTAACCCGCATCGGCAAACATGATCCCGAATATAATGAAGTAGAAAATACTCATTATAAATGTCGGATCGAATTTACCGTACGCAGGGTAGGAGTACATCTCCAGCACCCATTCAAAGTTTGTCGCAAAGCCGTTGTTCTTCAGCAATATCGGCGGGACGTCATCTTCGGATGCCTCCTCAATATCGTATGCGCAGTCAAACCGGTCCAGCGTCTTTGCGACGCGCTCCTCACGCTGGAGAGGGATCCATCCGACGAGTACCGCGGTACTTTGCGTACTTGCGAGCTTCTGCTTTTCAAGCGCGGCATTCAGGCTTGTCTGTTCCGCATCGAAAAGTACCTCCACCTTGTCAAGGTGTTCCGCAAGCACCGAAAGCCTGCCGACAAGCGCCTCCGTCTCCGTATAAAGCTCCGCTTTTCTGTGTTCCGCCTCGTCGTACAATTCTCTCGGAGCCTTATCCTTTTCGGTGAACGAGGTGCGCACAAATCCGTACTCGGCAAGAACGTCAAGCACTCCGCGCGTATCCGATTTATGGCAGAACACCGCTATGAACACTCCGTCTGCCGATTCTTCTACCTTTTCGGCTATCGAGCCCGCCGCGTACATTTTCTTTCCGATCAATGTAAGATCCGACTTCGGCGGCAGGCTTCCGAGAATTATGTCGGTACTTACGGTGGAGTCTATTCCGAGCGGAATATCGTATCCGAGCCACGGAGACAGGGATTGCATCTGCGCATCGAGCTTCGCGTTTTCGGATTTTATCTCATCTCGCCGCGCCATGATCTTCAGCGTCTGATCGACCATCTGCCAGACGAGCTTATAATCCTCGCTTGCGACAAATTTGTCAATATCCACCCTTATGAGCGGATTTATCAGACTTCTCTTCTGTTTTGTGTATTTATTCAGAGCATCGAGCGCCTCGTTTACGCGTGCCACGCGACGTTCAAGCTCGGCGCACTCCGCAGAGTTTCCGTAAGACGAGAGCCTTTCATCCTTGCTCTCCTCCGTGCAGTAATCCGCGGGATCCGTACGATTGATCTCGACGCACCGAAGCCGCATCAGTTTCCGAACGACCGCATCAACGTCGGCGTCGTGTGCAAAAACAGTCAGCTTCTTCATCGTGCTTACTGACATTTATCCATTACACCCCCGACAATAAGCCTTACAGCTTCGCGCATATTGTGATCCGCCGCGCTGATCACGTCCTTCGCCTCGGAAATTGCGGCAGAACGGTTCTTCTCCGTCATTTCCTGTGCCTTGTCGCGCATCAGCTTCAGTTTTTCGGCATTTTCGGCATTCGCCCGAAGCTCTGTCTGCTCGCAAAGTCGCTTACCCGCGGCTTCCGCGTCGTTGAGACGTTTTTTGGCCTCAAGCGCGCCGTCCTCGCGGATTTTCTGCGCCTGTGCCTCCGCTTCGCGGATCTTTATCAGGATATCCTTCGCCAAAATATCACCGCCTGTCTCTCGTTTTTTATCTTCAATAATGATTATTTACGGCACCGTAAGTCCGCATATCATAAATAGACTGAATAATGATAACATATTTCTTTCATTTTTACAAGGTCTTTACGATATTTTTGATAAAAAATTCACGGATTGTTTTTCGCCATGACGGAAACAGCAGTACAATGACTGTGTCCATGCAACCGATTTTTCTGCGTGAAAAATACGTAATAACGACCACTTTCCTGACGGCAGGATTCTTTGCTGACTTCCAATCAGCAAACGCTTTTTTTTCAAAACACTGCGCTCCTTTAATTACGAAAAATACGGACTTGACGAAATTATAACGGTTACACTGCGATAATAAAACGGTCAAATCACGGTTGCGTGTGGGATATGGGACAGGAAATCGTATATTGACCGGAAAATTGTCATTCCCCCCTGAAATCGCTTGAGCAACAGAGACATACGTCTGTGCGGAAACAAAACAAAAACCGCATCGGATGCTAATGATTCCGATGCGGCGGAAAACGGCGCGTGTACAAATAAACCCTGAACAGTGAAAGCAGTTATGTAATCACCTGTTGTTAAAGCTCCGATCATTGCGATTATTTTTATCATTGCCGTTATTATTGTTACCGTTGTATAGTTGTGGAAATGTCAACATTATTAAGTGATTAATGGTTTCTCTTCAACGCCATAAATCTTTTGAACATTCAAAGCGGCTTTTTGTCATTTTCCGATTGACTTTGCTCTTTTTATGTGGTATACTGTTTTAAACGCTTTGACCGGGAGCAGTATTCGGTAAGGCTGTGCGCAGAGAGCGGACGTGTGGTGCAAGTCCGTCGCAGTCTCCGTTGAAGTCGCCCGTGAGCGGCGTCTGTGAGCGTATGTTAGCAGGCGACGGCGGTCCCGTTACGGACGAGGTCTTTCGATTTTACTCATTTGATCAAACGGAAGATCTGCCGAGTTGTGCGCCCTTGGCGCAAAATCAGGTGGTACCGCGTTTAACCACGTCCTGATAGGATGTGGCTTTTTTTATTTTCCAATACAAAACGGAGGATTGACAAATGAATTCCTACAACGAACTTCCCAAGGTATACTCTCCGTCCGAATTTGAGGACAGGATATACCGCAACTGGTGCGAAAAGGGTTATTTCACACCCGACAACAAAAGCTCCGCTCCCTCATTTTCCGTCGTTATCCCACCTCCCAACGTCACCGGACAGCTCCACATGGGGCACGCGCTCGACGAAACGCTCCAGGACATTCTCGTCAGATATAAGCGTATGCAGGGCTTCAACACCCTTTGGGTTCCCGGCACGGATCACGCGGGAATCGCCACACAGATAAAAGTCGAGGAGCGCCTGCGCGAGGACGAGGGACTTTCGAGATACGATCTCGGACGCGACAAATTTCTTGAGCGTGTCTGGAACTGGAAAGACAAGTATGAGCAGAGGATCACGAGCCAGCTCAAAAAGCTCGGCACCTCGTGCGACTGGACCCGCCAACGCTTCACCTTTGATGAGGGCTGTTCAAGGGCAGTGCGCAAGGTTTTCGTCGACCTTTATGACAAGGGACTCATCTACCGAGGTCACCGCATTATAAACTGGTGTCCGCACTGCCTCACCGCGCTGTCCGACGCCGAAGTCGAATACCGCGATATGGCAGGATTCTTCTGGCATATCAGGTACCCTGTCAAGGGCGGCAACGGAGAGTATGTGGAGGTTGCCACAACGCGTCCCGAAACGATGTTCGGAGACACGGCAGTCGCCGTCAATCCCGAGGATGAGAGTACGAAGCATCTTATCGGAAAAACGCTTATTCTTCCGCTTGTGGGCAGAGAGATCCCCGTCATCGCCGACGATTATGTGGAGATCGGCTTCGGTACAGGCTGCGTGAAGATCACGCCCGCGCATGACCCCAACGACTTCATGGTGGGTCAGCGGCACGGCCTTGAGCAGATAAAGGTCATGAACGACGACGCGACGATGAACGCATACGCAGGCAAGTATGAGGGAATGGATCGCTATGCCTGCCGCAAGGCGCTTGTCGCTGATCTTGAGCAACAGGGGTATCTTATCAAAGTTGTTCCCCACGAGCATAATGTCGGGGTATGCTACCGCTGCGGTACGACCGTCGAGCCGCTCACCTCGGATCAGTGGTTTGTGAAAATGAAGCCGCTTGCCGCTCCCGCGATAGAGGCGGTCAGAAACGGAACGGTCAGATTCGTCCCCGAGCGCTTTTCAAAGAACTATTTCAACTGGATGGAAAACATCCTCGACTGGTGCATTTCGCGTCAGCTTTGGTGGGGGCACCGCATTCCCGCTTTCTACTGTCAGAACCCCGAATGTCAGAAAACGACCGTATCGATGGAGGATATTACCGTCTGCCCGCACTGCGGCGCGCCCGTAAAGCAGGACGAGGACGTGCTTGACACATGGTTCTCCTCTGCGCTCTGGCCCTTCTCCACTCTCGGCTGGCCGGATGACACCGAGGACCTCCGGAAATACTACCCCACAAGCGTGCTTGTTACGGGGTACGACATAATAACCTTCTGGGTCTCGAGAATGATCTTCTCCGGAATTGAGCACATGGGTAAGGAACCGTTCTCCACAGTGTTCATACACGGTCTTGTCAGGGACGCGCAGGGCAGAAAAATGTCCAAATCTCTCGGAAACGGCATAGACCCGCTCGAGGTGATCGACAAGTACGGTGCGGATGCGCTCCGGTACGCGCTGGCAACCGGAAACTCTCCCGGAAACGATATGCGCTTCTCCGATGAGAAGATCGAGGCGGCGAGAAACTTTGCCAACAAGCTTTGGAACGCTTCACGGTTCGTGAGAATGAATCTGACAGTCGACGAGGCTTCGCTCCCCGCGCTCGATTCCCTCGCGCTCGAGGACAAATGGATCCTTAACGAGTTCAACGAGCTTGCGAAAAATGTTGTATCCGCGCTTGACCGCTTTGAGGTCGGAGTCGCGCTTTCGTCGATATACGACTTCACATGGGACGTGTTCTGCGACTGGTATGTTGAGCTTTCAAAGTCACGCCTCGGAGAAAAAGGAACCGCGGAAAACGAGGTTGCACAAAGGGTTATTCTTTATGTCCTTACAGGTATTCTCAAGCTGCTTCACCCGTTCATGCCCTTTATCACGGAGGAAATTTACCTTTCGCTTCCTCATGACTGCGAAAGCATAATGATATCCGAGTACCCGAAATATGATAGCTCCCTGTCATTCCGCACTGACGCAGAGAAAATGAACAGGGTGATATCTGCGGTAAAGGCTGTGCGAAACCGTCGCAGCGAAATGAATGTTGCACCGTCTCGCAAATCGAAAATATATATCGAGACCGCTTATACCGACGCTTTCAACGCGGGAAGTGCCGCGTTCTTCAAACGCCTTGCATCGGCGTCGGAAGTTGAGATCGGCACGGATTTCAGCGGTGTCGTGGGAGCGGACGATTCGGTTCAGATAATTACCGATTCCGCAACACTCTATCTTCCGCTTTCGGACCTCGTGGATGCGGAAAAGGAACGCGCACGACTTTCCGCAGAGCTTGAAAAGCTCAACTCCGAAATTAAGCGCGTCGAATCCAAACTCTCAAATGAGAGCTTCGTCTCCAAAGCGCCCGCCGCTGTCGTGAACGCTGAAAAAGACAAGCTTGCCAAATATCTCGAAAAGCTCGACGGCGTCAAAGCCGCTTTGGAAAAGCTTAAGGAAATATAAGAATATGCGGGGAGGAAACTTCTTAAAAGAAGCTTTCCTCCCCGCGCCCCTCTTTCAA
>JBJDZF010000251.1:0-3273 GCA_051867855.1 Eubacteriales bacterium | reverse complement strand
TATGTATTTTCGACCTTTTCATATGTATTAGCAAAAAGGTTAAACCCTCCGTGAAGTGACTTTCACGAAGGGTTTATTGCTTTTATCCTTGCTCTGTGCAAAGATTGGTGTACCTATTTACTTGAACGTTATTTTGATATCTTCTTCTCTGAGTGTCTTCTTTAGTGCTTTTAAACACGAAACAATAAACTCGCGCTCGATTTCAAGACAATCATCAAGTAAAAGTATCACTTCTTGATCCGCTTGACTGTCCAGTACGCCTATGTAATCGGCTAAGAGGTAATCTGCGCCGACATCAAGAATATTGGCTACCTGAATCAGCGTATCAAGCGTCATACTTCGTGTGCCGTTCTCAATGTAACTCACAAAGGTGGTCGACCGGTCAATCTTTTCAGCGAACACAAGTTGCGACATTCCCATCTCCTTTCTTCTGTTTTGGATTCTTTTTCCGATTAGTGTGTAATCGATTTTCATGGTTATAACCTCCTTTTTTTATAAATATTATAAAGCGGAGATTATAATATAGCGTTCTCTTTATATCGTTTCTATAAAGAGGTCGCTATAATAATATAAGGTGTAGGCTATAATATAACCTATAGACGATATTGGGAGGTGAAGCAATGTCAGATATCGAGAATAAGACTAATCAGCTTATTGGCGGTCGAATCCGTGCGATTCGTCAGAGTCAGAGACTCAGCCAAGCGGCACTGGCAGAGAAAGCCCATCTTTCACTTCCTTTAATTAGTTCTATTGAGCTTGGCAAGTCCACCATGCTCGTTACCACCCTTTTGCGTATTATTGAAGCGTTGCAGGTTTCAGCAGATGAGTTGCTTCGACCTGACGTTCCGTCCGTGAACGGTATTTATCAGAATGAGTTCGCAGAGCTTCTCGGCGGATGTACTCCCGAAGAGATTGACTCCATTATTAAAATTGTAAAAGAACTCATCGAAACAATGCACACTAAAAAAGATGATTATTCTGACTTTTAAGCGAGAAGGTTTTCGTAACCTACTCGCTTTTCTTTTTAATCCTCTTGACAGAATACCCTATCATAGTTTATAATGTTATTGAAAACAAATGATAGGTGGTTTTGATATGAAGTATTTAGTTAAGAAGATGCGCGAGCTTGCCGATATGAGCCAAGAGCAGTTCGCCAAAGAAATCGGGACTACTGTCGTTTCCATCAATCGTTGGGAGAACGGCAAGTCTATTCCCAACCCTATGGCTCAAAACCAACTCAACCTTTTCTGTGCTAATCACAATATTGATATAGCCGATATCATTGTCGAGAAGTATCGCTATGAACACGATGACGACCGACTCATTCTCTATCACGGTTCTAAGGAAGGACTTACAGGTCAGATTCAACCCAAGAGCCGAGAAGACTGCGACTTCGGTATTGGTTTCTACACCGGTACAGATACCATTCAGCCGTTGACTTTGGTTTGCGGTGAACCCGATCCTAAGTTCTATGTAGTTGATCTGAATCTCGATGGTTTGAAAGTTCTTGATCTTGAACTCGGACTGGATTGGGCGATGGTGGTTGCATATCATCGCGGCTATATGGATATAATAAAAGGTACTGAAATGTACGAGAAGTACGCTCATCTGTTTGACGGCTACGACATGATTGTCGGTTACATTGCTAACGACCGTCTTTACACCGAGCTTACTCGTTTCTTCAACGGAGATATCACCGACACCGCACTCATGAACTGTTTGGTTGCTCTCGATCTTGGCAAACAGTATGTTGCTAAGACACAAAAGGGTTGCGATGCTTTCACCATTGTTTCTGAGTCGGATATGTATCCGATGGAACTTACTGCCCTTCAAGAAAAAGCGGCAGTTCGCAGAAAAGAAAGTTATGCGATTGCAAGCAAAATCGAAAAGCAGTACAGACGTGTCGGCAAGTATTTCGATGAGATTTTGAGAGGTGAATGAAATGCTTGATGTATTTGAACTAACTCTATGCGATATGCAAGGCAAACTCTTTGAGATGTCTGCTAATGAGGGTTTTTCAAGTGAAGCGTTCATCAAGACGTTCATGCTTTCGGACACGGCTGCGGATCTTGACAAGCTGTTCAACCATATGCAGTGGGCAGGTCAAGGATATATCATTGACCGACTCAGAGAACAGAATGCAGATACTCTTGAAACCGATGGCGAACTCTATGACAATGAAACGCTCTACTGGTCTGGCTATCTCTACCGCTATTGGCATATCTACACAGGTGAAACAAGCAAAGAGATTTACAAGCAAGCACCTGCGAAAACGATGCGTGCTGTCTACCTGATGTATCACACTATGAGTCCTGAGATGGCGATTGACCGTTTGAAAGACACCTACGCAAGAAAACACAAATAATCTAAATGCTTTGGTAACAGATTGGATTTTCGAGTCCAATCTGTTCTTTTTTTATACAATTATAAACTCAGCGTGATTCCACTTCACGTTGGGTTTATTCCTTTTATAGCCTCCACTATATAAAATAACCTGTAGTATTTAGTTTTTTCGGAGGCGAACATGAACGAGTTAAGTATCAGCTACAACAAAGAAGATATGGAACTTCTTCGTTTCACACCAATCAGCATTGATGATGAGGCACGGCAGAAAAGAGCGAAAGCAATGGCGGCTCATTACAGCCATCCCATTGAAATCCCCAACCTCTACAAGCAAATGAGAGTTGCCGTGTATATCCGCTACTTCAACTCGGCAGATATCGAGGATTGGCTTGATGCCATCAAGAAGTTCTACATTGACGGACTCGCTAACATCCCTGCTTGGACTTTCGTTGACTTCTACATTGACGAGGGGCCTTCTCCGAACAACATGGAGAACAACAAGGAATGGTGTCGCCTGTTGGACGATTGCTTTGCAGGTAAGGTCGATTTGATCATGACTCAGAAGACCACCGGCATTTCCAAAAATCCCACCGAAATCACTATGTGCGCTCGTATTCTCGCTCAACTTGAAAACCCTGTCGGGATTTACTTTGAGGCAGAGAACTTCTACACCTTGGCCTCATACTACCTGTCCGATACAACGGATGACTATCTCCTTCCAAGTGCAGAGACTCTAAAGATTCTCGATGAGCCAAGCAATGAAAGGAGGCTTTTAGGTGAGTAACGAATATATCAACCCCGCACAAAAACCAATAACCGAAACCGAAAGTTACTACAGAGAAGTACGTGACCTTACAAAGCTGCGTGTCATCCCTGCCAAAGAAAAGGAACCCGACTTTTACGATGACGAAGTTCACAAGAGAATTGCCG
>JBJDZF010000250.1:0-14376 GCA_051867855.1 Eubacteriales bacterium | reverse complement strand
CAGCATGGCTAACTGCAATGCCATGAGCGCAACGTGTACGGTATGGCTCACTATCTCAAAAAAAACCGACAAAAAATCTCCTCCTCGGCGCCGAAAAAAATGTACGACAAAATAAACGGCGCTCGTTGCGCCGCATTGCGGC
The DNA here is from genome assembly GCA_051867855.1 of Eubacteriales bacterium. Taxonomy (GTDB): domain Bacteria; phylum Bacillota; class Clostridia; order Oscillospirales; family CAG-272; genus HGM12713. Next base: position 14,234 of record JBJDZF010000250.1, on the reverse strand, counting down.
GCAACGTCCCCATATTCTCATTCCGATATTACAAAGCGGATCTTCGCAGGTCCTGCGTTCAGTTTCCGCCTACCATAGCCTCTATACTGCTGACATCGACATTCTTGGGAGCGACGACTATCGTAGTCTTGCCGACCTTTGTCATAATGCCGCCGACCATATGAGTAGCGCCTGCCAGATAATCGAGCAGTCTTATTGCCTGATCACGCGAAAGATTCTCTATATTGAGAAGCACGGTATTTCCGTTGAGAAGAAAATCCGCAACACTCTGCGCATCTTCATATCCCTTGGGATTAACGATCTTAAGTGCAACGGCGGTTGACGAAGCAAACGGCGACGGTGCTGCATCTGCGGCAGAGGGAGCAGCAGAGGGCTGGGTGTGCATACTGCCCATTGCAAAATCATCCTCCGGCGCTGCGTTGTCATCGTTGTCGTTAAAGCTGTAGTATTCGTCGTCACCTGCAAAATCGCCGTATCCGTTATCGTTGGTCTTGCGTGTAAATTTGATTTTCATGTGATCCTCCGTTTTTATGTATCTGTTATTTTACAAACAATCTGCGTCCGACCCTCACGACACTCGCGCCTTCTTCGATTGCTTCCGCGAAACTGTCGCTCATACCCATCGAGATGATCGGTCTATCTATATTATGCAGTTTTTTTGTCCAAATGTCAAGGACAAGTTTATAAGTTTCGGCAAAATATTTATTATAATCCTCTTTTTTGTCGCATTTCGGTGCCATCGTCATGAATCCGCGAAGCCTCACGTTCGGAAAATCCGCAAGACTCATGCAGAGTTTTTCGGCATCTTCGGGCAAAACCCCGCTTTTGTTCTCCTCACTGCCGCTGTTTATCTCGACAAGCACATCCATTATGATTCCGTGCTTTTTCGCCTGTTTGTCTATTTCCGCGGCGAGGCTTAAGGAATCGAGCGAATGAATAAGGCTTACCTTATCGATTATATATTTGACCTTATTGGTCTGCAGCTTGCCTATGAAGTGGATACGCAGTCCGTCGCGATCTATCGCGTCGTAGCGCGACATCAGCTGCTGTACGCGGTTTTCGCCTATATCGTTTATTCCGAGGTGCCTGTGCAAATAGTTGATCTCACCGACATCCGCACTCTTCACCGCCGCAAGCAGGATCACGTCATCGTCGCGGCAGGCACGATCTGCCGCCTCTTTCATTATTTCTCTGACCTGACGTACGTTGCGGTCAAGATAAGAATAATCCGTACTCAATCGAGAATCCTCCCGTCAAAAAGATTTGAACCGTTGGTTATCAGCAAATCGTTGCTTTTCAGATAAATATGGCCTCCCTCGCTCGGTACTTCGTCGCGAACTATATAGTAATCGCTTCCTTCGTAAATGATGTCTATATACCGCAGCTGGACCACACTTCCGCAGAGAATGTATACGCAATCCTTCGAGCGCACCCTGTGAGTCGCCGACATCGGAACATAAATGCCGCTGACACTGCGCAATACGATCTCGACGTTCTGAACCCTCTCGAAGCCGAAACCGTCGGGGGCGTAATCGGTAATGAAAACGAGCACCGCTCCCGGCTCGCCCTTGACCTTGAGCAGTCGCTCAAGCGTCATTGGTATCTCATACGAGCCTCCCCCCGTAAAGTTGAGCGTGTAACTGCCGCCCTCCTCGAAGGTGTCCGCTCTCGAATCTCCCACACTTACAATGAAGTACCAATCCGCGCTGTACGCAATCTTCCCGATGCAGGTATCCTGCACGACCGACGAGCGTGTCGACATGGTCAGTCTGCGCAGCTCTGCGGCATCAAGAGTCCTCGCCGCCTCTCCCGTAAATGCGCCCTCATATCCGTCAACGTCGTAATAAAAATACCCGCTGCGGTCCGTGCTCACCGTCTCTTTCTGCCCGCCGGCATCGAGTATACTCGCTTTCGTGCTTTTCAGTGTCTCAAGCGTCTCCTCTATCGCAAAGTCGTCATCCGTAAGCAGGCTTACCGCGTTGAGCGCCGAAAGCATTTTTGTACACTGCTGTGAAATGCCGCCTATCTCCCCCGACGCCAGCATCTTCATTATCGCATAGTATGCACCCGATGCGGTGCTTTTAAGCTCCGCAAGGTCCGAAATACTGTAATTTGCAGACACGCTTGACTCCAAAAGACTTATCTGCCTGTCAAGCAGCGCGAGAACGCCTCGGACACCCGAGGTGTTGCCGCTCTCATACACATCCGCCAGCTTATCCCCCACTGCAACCTTTTCGCCGTCCGAAACCGCATAATCCACCGCTCCCGAATATGAGGAATAAACGTCTGCTGTGTCCCTGAATATATATCCGTCAACCGAGAGAGTCGAATACTCCGTGGTGGGTCCTACGACGATGGTACTTATATCCTCTGCAAAGAGGCTTGCGAGGTGATAAACCGTATATGACAGTACACACAAACAAAGAAGCACCGTGAGCGCCTTGAGAATGAAGCTTTTCTTTCCTTTTTCCATTCGCATATCCCCGTTTCAATGGGTTTATCCGTTGCGCCGTACCCCCGCCCGATAACCGGACGGCAGAAATACGACCGTTATATTTTATCACAAAAGCCGTACATTAAAAAGAGCTCGGACGCATTATTTACAATCTCTTCAAATGTCCTCTGACGTCCGTCCCTGTCGGCTTCTATCCAATGAACATATTTCTTGGAGGAAAACCACGTCATCTGTCGCTTGGCATATCTGCGTGTCGCGGATTTGAGGGACTGTACCGCCTCATCGAGTGAGCACTCACCCAACAGAAACGGGAGGATCTCCTTATATCCTATCGCCTGTGCCGCCGTCAGATTTTTTTCGAAGATCCCCTCGTTCATCAGCATTTCGGTCTCCCCGACAAGTCCCTCGGCGAGCATACAGTCAACTCTGCGGTCAATGCGTTCTCCGAGCAGAGCACGGTCGGAATACCGCAGTCCTATCACGAGAGCGTCGTACTCCGATGGCACCTCAAGCGAGCGCCTGTCCGCCTCACTTTTGGTAATTCCGCTCGTACGGTAAATTTCTATGGCTCTTATGACGCGTTTTATGTTATTCGGGTGTATGGCATCGGCGCTCTCCGGGTCGATCCGACGCAACATTCCGTGAAGCGCCTCCGCTCCGTTCTCCGCGGCGTAATTCTCGAGCTCGCGCCTCAGGGCGCTGTCGGTCTTTGTTTCGGCAAACGCGTCTCCGCGCAGAAAAGCGTCAAGATAAAGTCCCGTACCTCCGCAGAATATCGGCAGTGCGGGAACACAGAGAACGTCGTCCGTTTCGGCTCTCGCCATACGGACGTAATCGGCGCACGAAAAGTTCTCGTCCGGCTCGAGCATATCGATCATTCTGTGTCTTACCCGCGCCATATCCTGCGTCGACGGCTTCGCCGTTCCGATATCCATTCTTCTGTATATCTGCATTGAATCGCAGGAAATTATCTGCCCGCCGTATTTTTCTGCAAGCGCAAGTGCAAGTGCGCTCTTTCCGCCGGCGGTTGGCCCCACCACGGCGACGATCTTTTTCTTCATACTCTCCACGCAAGGATCCCTCGGCGTATGTTCATGCCTTCACAAACTCGCCGTAAATAGCCGACAGAGCTTTTTCGAAGTCATGCTCCTCGATTCCGACGATGATCGAAAGCTCGCTCGAGCCCTGGTCGATCATACGGATATTTATTCCCGCGCCCGATATCGCGTCAAATACTCTCGCGGCGGTTCCCTTTGCCTTGATCATACCGCGTCCTACTACGGCAATCAGCGCCAGATTGTCCTCGATGGAGATCGAATCCGCTCTGACGGCTCTGTTCATCGCAGAAAGGATCCTGTCCCTTCGTCCCTCGAGTGCCGCGCTTGCCACGACAATGCTCATTGTGTCGATTCCCGACGGCAGATGCTCGAAGGATATGTCATTGTCCTCGAGCACCTCGAGCACGCGCCGCCCGAATCCGATCTCGGAATTCATCATATCCTTGTCAATGGTAATAACGGAGAAGCCCTTCTTCCCGGCAATTCCCGTGATAACACGCTCCGTATCATAGTCCTGACACTCGGAGACTATCATGGTTCCGGGAGCCTCGGGCTCGTTGGTATTTCTGATGTTTATCGGGATACCGGCGTATCTCACGGGGAATATCGCCTCCTCGTGAAGCACCGTAGCACCCATGTATGACAGCTCGCGCAGTTCGCGGTAGGTGATCGTGCTTATCGTGCACGGATCCGCGACTATTCTCGGGTCCGTCATCTTGAATCCGGACACATCGGTCCAGTTCTCATAAATATCCGCGTCCACGGCGCGCGCCACTATCGACCCGGTTATGTCGGAACCGCCACGCGAGAACGTCTTGATGGTGCCGTTCGGCATGACTCCGTAAAATCCGGGTATGACCGCATTGTGATGCTTGAGCAGCTCCTCGCGCATAACGTCGTTGGTCTTTTCCGCGTCGAACGTTCCGTTCTCGCGGAAAAATATCACGTTCTCGGCGTCTATGAAGGAATATCCGAGATATTTTGCCAGTATCAGACTGTTCAGATACTCTCCGCGGCTTGCCGCGAAATCGCGACCCGATCTGTGCTGCATGGCGTTCTTCACATACTCAAGCTCTCCCGTGATGTCGAAATTTAGCCCCAGTTCCTTAATGATCCCGTTGTATCTCTCGACGATACGCTCGTAATACTCGTCTATATTTTCCTGCCGCTTTATCATCTCGTAGCAGTTGTAGAGCATATCCGTCATCTTGATATCGTCCCCGAATCTCTTGCCCGGAGCCGACGGAACGACGTATCTGCGTGAAGGATCCGCCTTGATGATATTTGCAACCTGAACGAAATGCTTTGCGTCGGCAAGAGAGCTGCCGCCGAATTTTACCACTTTAACCTGCATTGTATACACTCCCGAAAATAATATTGTGTCATACGGAGGGACAAATTGACGTCCGCTCCGGAATTACCGAATTATCTGATATATCGGAGGCCGTCAGACCTCTGTCTTTCTCTTATTAGGCGCACCGTGCGAAAAATCCCCGTTTACCTCGCCTGCACCCGTCGCACGCTCACGGTCCCGTGCTTCGAGCGCATCATCCTCACGGTATCTCTTTGCCTGCGTGCTGAACAGCTCGTAATATCTTCCCTTCTTCTCCATAAGCTCGCGGTGATCCCCCTCCTCAACGACGCGCCCGTATTCGAGCACGACTATCTTGGAGGCTACCGTTGCGCTTGAGAGCCTGTGGGAGACGAATATCGTGGTCTTGTCGCGCCTCAACATATCGAACTCGTTGAATATCTCCTGCTCGGCGATCGCGTCGAGGGACGCGGTCGGTTCGTCGAGTATCAGAATATCCGAATCGCTGTAAAACGCGCGCGCTATCGACAGCTTCTGCCACTGCCCGATCGAGAGCTCGATGCCGTCGGGGTCAAAATATTTCATAAGCTTCGTGTCAAAGCCCTCTGGCAGACGCTTTATATATTCCTGCGCGTTTGCCATCTGCGCGCATTCCCGGATCTTTGCGTCGTCGCGCGGCGCGCCCGCGTTTCCGAACGCAATGTTGTCGCTTACGCTCTCCGCGTATTTGCCGAAATCCTGGAAAATTATCCCGAACAGGCTGTAAAGATCCTTCACGTCATATTCGCGCAGGTCGGCACCGTCAAGCAGTATCCTGCCCTCCGTGGGGTCGTACAGCCTTGTCAGAAGCTTAATGAGCGTGGTTTTGCCGGCGCCGTTAAGACCTACAAGAACCACCGTCTCGCCCGGCGCGAATTTAAGGCACACGTCATCGATAACGCGCCTCTGCGTTCCCGGGTATGAAAAGCTCACATGGTCGAATTCTATCGTGTGCGGCGCGCCATGACTTACGCGCCTCGGTGTCGGGATACTCGGAACGACCGTGGGCTTCTCGTCAAGGAACGAGATCAGATTATCGATAAACAGCGTTCCCTCGTAAACCGCCGCGGAGACCCCGATGAGCGACGAAACATTGGAAGCGATAGATGTAAGAGCTCCGGTATAAAGCGAATAATCACCTATCATAATGTTGCCGCGGAACACCTGTACTGCTATCACCGCAAAGAAAAAGCAGTTTACCGCAGACGAGAGCAGGGTGATCACAACGTGCCACACGTTCTCACGCACAATGAGCTTTTTGAGTCCCTTGTAATACCTGTCGAAAACCGTGTTGTAATTATCAAGAAATCTGTCCGAGAGACCGAAAACGCGTATCTCCTTCGCCATATCCTTGTTGACCATGAGATCGGAGTAATAATTCATCTGTCGGCGGTCCTTTGAGCGCCGCCGCATATACATGAAATTCTTTTTGCGGTAATAGAAGCTGACGACGGCGGAGGGAAACGACACGGCGAGCATCACCAGCGCCGCCCACCACATACCGGGAGCGGTGGCAAGGACGATTATGTAGCTTGCGAGGCTTATCAGCGTGCTGATGACGTCAAAGGTCGACGAAATCACGGAGATGGGTCTCGAACCCGCTTCTCTGTTGGCGTTTTCAAGCTTTTCGTAAAACTCGGGCATATCGAACGAGGCAATGTCTACCTCCTTCGCCTTCTGCATGATCTGTACCTTTACATACTTGGTAACCTTCTCTCCGGCGATCCTTTTGACCGCGGCTCCTATCCTGTTTACGATCTGATTGAGGATACGGTACAGAAAGAAGAAAATTATCAGTAGCATGACCATGGAGCCCCAGAACGGCACATCAAAGCTCGCGCCGGTTGCCGACGCCGCGGACCTCTGTGCTATTATGAGCTGGAGCCCGTTGAGAATTTCCTTTGATATAAGAGAGCCGACAATAGGCATCACTCCCCCGAAAACGGAGATGAACACCATGAGCACGAGTATCCATCTGCCCGTTTTCCACACCATTGAAAATGTGTAGAAGAGGCGTGAAAAGAATCCGCCGAACATTTCGCGCACAAAACGCGGAATATCCCCAAATCCCTTCGGAGGGCTCACCTTGTTGTAATCGGGACCTCCCATTGCGGGCGGAACTCTACCCGTCATGACATCAACCCATGTTCTCGGGCAGCTTTCTGCCGCCCATTATGTGAAAATGCAGGTGTTTTACGCTCTGGCACGCGTCCTCGCCGCAGTTGGTTATGACGCGATAGCCGTTTGTAAGTCCCGCCTGCGCCGCGATATTCGGTATTGCCTCGAATATTTTTGCGACGTACACGCTGTTATCCCTGTTTATCCCGTCGGCACTCGGGACATGGAGCTTCGGTACGACAAGAATATGCACGGGCGTCTGCGGATTTATGTCTTTGAACGCAAAGCAATAATCGTCCTCATAGACCCGCGAGGACGGTATATCGCCGGAAATAATTTTGCAAAACAGGCAATCCATGTTGAAAAAACCTCCACGATATGATAGAATGGTAAAAGCGTTTCGCCTTACCTCTATAATTAATAATTATACCATTTAATAGCCAAATGTCAAGGAGAGCAGATGAAATTGGATACCGAAAAAGATATATGGAGCCGTCTTGCCTCACAAAAAGAGAAAAAAATCGTCATGTACGGCATGGGAAACGGTGCTGACAAGATACTGCGCGTGTGCGATAAACGCGGTATTCCCGTTTCCGACTTCTTTGCAAGCGACGGCTTTGTGCGCGGTCAGCTCTTTCACGGCAAGCACGTCTTGAGCTTTTCCGAAATAAAAGAAAAATACGGCGCCGACAACATCATCGTACTTGTCGCCTTTGCCACCTCACTCCCCGAGGTTGAGCAAGCGATAGAACGCGTCGCCGCGGAATGTGAGCTGTATGTGCCGGACGTACCTGTTTTCGGCGAGGAGGTCTTCGACTCGGAATTCTGCGCGAAACACGCGGACGAACTGCGTGAAGTTTACGGACTCTGGGCAGACGAACCCTCGAGAGAGGTATATGAAAGCATAATAAAATACAGACTCGGCGCCACCCTTGGTGAACTGCAAAGAGTAGTTACGGACAAATCGGTCATATATTCCGACCTGCTGTGCACAGACAGGATCGTGACGGCGGTCGACGCCGGTGCGTACAACGGCGACACGGTAAGGGAGCTTGCCGACGTCGCTCCGCGGCTTTCCGACGTATTCGCACTCGAGCCCGACGCGCGGAATTTTGCCAAGCTCTCCGAATACGCGGCAAGTGAGACACGCTTTAAAGTTATACCCGTGCAGAGTGCGGCGTGGTCGGAGGCCTGCGAGCTTCCGTACGACGCAAGCGGGAACAGAAACGCCTGTGTCGGAACGGGCGGAAAGCGCACCCGGACCGTCAGTGCCGTCACGATAGACTCGCTCTGCACAAACAGATGTGACTATATAAAATACGACGTGGAGGGTTCCGAGCGCGAGGCTCTTCTGGGCTCGGCGCGGACAATAGAGGATCATCGCCCCTCTCTGCTCGTCTCGGGATACCACCATGCGCGGGACATTTTTTCGCTCCCGCTTCTGATACACAGTCTGTGCCCGTCGTACAAGCTGTATCTGCGGCGTTGCCGCTGTATTCCCGCATGGGATATCAATATTATCGCACACATGGAGAAATAAATGAAATACACCGATATAATCTGGGATTTTAACGGAACCGTTATAGACGATGTGGACGTTGGGATAAGATCCGTAAACAAAATGCTGTCCGAGCGCGCACTTCCGACAATACCCGACCGTGAGAGCTACAGGCGGGTCTTCGGCTTCCCGATCATTGAATATTACCGCCGTCTCGGCTTTGACCTTGACTTTGAGCCCTTTGAGCTTCTTGCCCCGCTCTGGGTCGAGGAATACAACAGGAATTCCGACGGAATATCTTTGCGCAAAGGGGTACGGGAGCTTATTGAGTTATTCGCCTCGCGAAGAGTGAGACAACACGTGATCTCGGCGACCGAACGCTCAATGCTCGAGGGACAGCTCAAGCAATTCGGTCTTTATGCTTTTTTCGATGATGTACGCGGACTCGACAATATTCACGCAGCCTCAAAGACCGCAATAGCCGAAATCTGGCGGCATGAGCACAAAGAGGCGCGCGCGCTTTTTATCGGTGACACGGAGCACGACTTCGACACGGCGCGGGCGATAGGTGCAGACTGCGTTCTCGTGGGCGGCGGTCATCGACCGACAGATGCGCTCGCGCTCTGCCGCTGCCCCGTTTTCGACTCTCCGTCGGCTCTGTATGAGGCAATCGTATCGGACAGCTTCAGGGTCTGATCGAATCAAGCCGGCATCCTTACCGTTTCAGAGCTTACAGCCGGAATATAATGCGGTTGATGCGTATTCAACAACACTCTCGTAAAAAAGTTTGTCAAAAAAAAAGTATATTTTGATTTTTTTGCGTATATTATACTTGACTTGCGTGAAAAATAATGTTTTCACCGATCAGTCAGTCGAAAAATCCGGAGGTGATATAAAATGGGGAATTGCGTGCGCGATATGTTTCTCGAAAGAGAACGTGACGTTCTGTCGGAATACGCCTTTCTCACCTCGCAGACACGCGGGAGAGATCATCCGTATGTTCCCTGCGAAAACAGAACGGAATTCCAGCGCGACCGCGACAGAATAATTCACTCGCAGTCTTTCCGCAGACTTATGTACAAGACGCAGGTCTTTCTCGCGCCTGCCGGAGATCATTACAGGACACGCCTTACACACACGCTTGAGGTTACGCAGATCGCGCGCATAATCGCAAGGGCATTAAGACTTAACGAGGATCTGACGGAGGCGATTGCCCTCGGGCACGACCTCGGGCACACTCCCTTCGGACACGCCGGTGAGGACGCGATGCAACACTGCTATGACCCGGGGTTTACCCACTACAAGCAGAGCCTGCGTGTGGTCGAAGATCTGGAAAACGACGGCGAAGGTCTGAACCTTACATGGGAGGTGCGGGACGGAATAGTCAACCACACCGGCAAATGTATGGCGTCGACGCTCGAGGGCGTGACGGTCAAGTTCGCCGACCGCATAGCATATATCAATCACGATATCGACGACGCCTGCCGCGCCGGCATACTGCGCACCGAGGACATACCCTCACACCTGCGCGCCGTACTCGGAGAGCGTCATTCCGAGAGAATTAACACCATGGTAACATCGGTCATAAGGGCAAGCACGGACAAGCCGGAGATATCCATGGAACCGACCGTACAAAAAGCGACGGACGAGCTTCGCGCTTTTCTCTTCGAAAACGTGTATCTCAACCCCGTTGCCAAGGCGGAGGACGGAAAGGCGAAGGAGCTGTTGTGCCGCCTGTTCGATTATTACCGTGCCAACCCCGACAAAATGCCTGCGCTCTACCGCCGCAAATGCGACTCGGACGGAGTTGAAAGGTGCGTGTGCGATTTCATATCTGGCATGACCGACCGATACGCGATAGAGCTGTATTCGGAGCTGTATATTCCCAAGGTGTGGACGGGAGTGCACTCATGATACCGCGCGAGATAATCGATGAAATAGTATACAGGAACGACATAGAGCAGGTTATATCTTCGTATGTCACGCTCAAGCGCGCCGGCTCCAATCTCAACGGTCTGTGCCCGTTTCACAGCGAAAGAACGCCATCGTTTACCGTATTTCCCGCAACCAAGAGCTTTTATTGCTTCGGGTGCGGTGCGGGAGGCGATGTCATAACCTTCATAATGAAGGCAGAAAACCTCGGATATGCCGAAGCTGTTGAGTTTCTCGCTCAGAAGGTGGGGATCACGATCGATCATCAGGACACTGCGGACGGCAACGGAGTGTCGCGCCGACGCATACTTGAGATGAATCTCGCCGCGGCAAAATTTTTCCGCGAATGTCTGTTTGACCCAAACACCGGAGCTGCGGCAATGAAGTACCTCACACAGGACAGAAAGCTCTCCGCGGCAACCGTAAAGCACTTCGGGCTCGGTTTTTCGCCGGACGGTTTCGGCGCGCTCACCGACCGTATGCACTCCCTCGGATTTACCGATGAGGAGCTGACCGTGGGATTTCTGTGCGGCAAAAGCCGTAAAAACGGCAGGACCTACGATTACTTCCGCAACCGCGTGATGTTTCCCATAATCGACACCGCGGGCAACGTCGTCGCGTTCGGCGGCAGAGTTATGGACGATTCCAAACCGAAGTACCTCAACTCATCCGACACCCCCGCATTCAAAAAGAGCAAGCAGCTGTTCGCGCTGAACTTCGCCAAGGCGAACTGCGCGGAGCAGATGATACTCTGCGAGGGATATATGGACGTGATCGCCCTGCACGCGGCAGGCTTTGAAAATGCCGTTGCCACGCTCGGAACCGCCATCACACCCGATCAGGCGCGGATATTCGCGAAGTATACAAAAAAGGTCATAATCACATACGACTCGGACGCCGCGGGACAGGGCGCCGCCGATAAGGCTCTGCGCCTGCTCTCGGAGGTCGGGGTCGAGACAAAGGTGCTGAAGCTTTCGGGAGCCAAGGACCCCGACGAATACATCAAGAAATTCGGCAGGGACGCCTTTGCATCGGCACTCGGAGAGAGCAGGAGCGCCTTTGATTTCAAGCTGGACAAAATTCTCGCCGCCCATGACATAAGCGTCCCCGAGCAGAAGATTGCGGCATCCTCCGAGATCTGCGGCATCATTGCCGGAATGTATTCCGGAGTCGAGCGCGAAATTTACATTTCCTGTGCCGCAAAAAGGCTGGATATTTCCCCCGCCTCGCTGAAAAACGACGTTTCCCGTATAAGAGAGCGCAAACTCAGGGAATATAATCTTAAACAGGGACAGCAGGCATATATCTCGGTAAAAAACATCAACGACCGGGTAAACCCCGACTCGTCGAAAAACATCCGTGCGAACGCCGCGGAGGAGTTGGTCCTCGGACTCATGCTCATATACCCGGAGTACAGAGCGGATGCCGCATCGGGCAAGGCGGAAGTGTCTGCCGACGACTTTTCGACGGATTTCGGAAAACGAGTATTTACGGCTCTGTGCGAGCTTGAGATGAGCGAGAGCGGATTTTCGAAGGCAGCTCTCGGTCAGAGCTTCACTGCAGACGAGATGGGACGTCTCGAGAGCATGGAGCAGAAAAGGCGCGTACTCGCCGCCAACGGCAGGGACGTTTTCGACGAGGGAATAAAGAACCTTAAGGAAGAGAAAAAGCAATCGGACGGCGACGGAGATATTATTTCTCTTATAATGCAGAAAAGACAGGACGCAAAAAAAGCAAAGGCGTCGAAAAATACATAAACTGAAAGGCAAGAAAACATGGCAAAATACGAATCGGAGTCAACAGAAGAAATAATGGATAAGGCTCCCGACGAAGAAATCGAAAGCATTCCCGGGACGGCGGATGAACAAAAGGGCGATAAAAAGCTCGACATCAACGATATCATAGAGAAAGGCAAAAAAGGCGATCTTTCAAGCTCCGATCTTGATTATGTGATGGAAGAGCTTGATTTTGACATGGACCGCATCGACAAGCTCTATGAGACGCTTGAGGACAACGGAATACCGCTTCCCTCCGATATGAGCTCGACCGACATAAACAAAATAGAGTCCGAGGTGGTGGCATTCGGCGCGGGCGAAAATATGGAAAAAATGCTCGAGCAGGAGGGGCTTGCCATCGATGACCCGGTGCGTATGTACCTCAAGGAGATCGGTCGCGTCCCGCTGCTCAGCGCCGAGAGAGAGCGCGAGCTTGCCGAGATAATGACCCACAGCAACGACGAGCAGGAGAAAAAAGCGGCAAAGGACGAACTGGTGGAGGCAAACCTTCGCCTTGTCGTAAGCATTGCTAAAAGATACGTCGGCAAGGGTATGTTCTTCCTCGATCTCATTCAGGAGGGCAATCTCGGTCTGATGAAGGCGGTCGAGAAGTTCGATTACAGCAAGGGTTATAAATTCTCGACCTACGCCACATGGTGGATACGTCAGGCAATAACAAGGGCCATTGCCGACCAGGCGCGCACGATAAGAATACCCGTGCACATGGTTGAAACAATTCACAAGGTATCGAGATATTCGCGCCAGATGCTCCAGGAGCTGGGGCGCGAGGCGACCGCGGACGAAATAGGCGAAAAAATGGGCATGAGTGCCGACAAGGTGCGCGAGATAATGAAAATAGCGCAGGATCCCGTATCGCTCGAGACCCCGATAGGCGAGGAAGAGGACAGCCACCTCGGAGATTTCATACCCGACGAGGACACCCCCGCTCCTTCCGACGCCGCATCCGCTACGATACTGCGCGAGGTAATTGAAAAGGAGCTTCATACGCTTACCCCCCGTGAGGAGCACGTGATAAAGCTCCGCTTCGGACTCTATGACGGCAGAACGCGTACTCTCGAGGAGGTCGGGAAGGAATTCGACATCACAAGAGAAAGGATCAGACAGATAGAAGCCAAGGCGCTCAGAAAACTGCGTCACCCCAGCAGAGCACGTCACCTTAAGGGATTTCTGGATTGACCTCATTGTCGTTTTGCCACAATTTTTGTACTGATTTTTGTGCAACAGACACACGCCGTCTGTCACATTTGTAAAAGGCGAAGCCACGTTGTTGTACAACTTTAACAAGCCTGCAATTTTTCCAGTAATCATGCGGGTTTGGAGTGTCTGTGACGCAAAAAAATCACTTGACATTTGGGGCGCTTTAGTGTACAATAATAGAGTATTTACCATTCAGTACAGCGGCTGAATATTACGAGGAGGAAACAAAATGAACAAAAGACTCATATGTCTTATTTTGAGCTTGCTTATGCTGTTGTCGGGCTGTCTTGCGGGATGTTCTCAGAAAACTTCCGATGAAGTCATCGACGACACGAACGAAGAGGCTTCAAAAAGTACGATAACCCTTGCCATGTACCTCGTCTCCGAAAACGAAGTCAGCGAGGAACAGGCAACTGCCATACAAGATGCGGTCAATAAAATAACAAAATCAAAGTTCAAAACGCGGCTTATGCTCTATTTCTTTACGGAGGATCAGTATTACACTGCTCTGGAAGATGCGTTTAAGGCTCATGATGACGCCGAAGAAGCCAAAAAAGCCGCTCAGGAATCTCTGAAACAGGCTATCAAGGACGCTGAGGCCAAAGGCTATCTCGGGGACAACATCATGGGCTCCGACTTTTCCTGCAGAATCATCATTAAGCAGGGCGCCGGCGCGTTTGTCTGCGGCGAAGAGACCGCACTCATTGAGTCCCTGCAGGGTGCACGAGGCATGCCGCGTCTGAAACCGCCGTTCCCTGCCCAGGCAGGCTATTGGTATAAGCCATCCAATATCAACAACGTCGAGACCTACGCAAACGTTCCGTGGATC
>JBJDZF010000249.1:0-3316 GCA_051867855.1 Eubacteriales bacterium | reverse complement strand
TTCCCCCGCACCCCTTTCAAAAGCTTTTGACCTGTTATAATTTATCCAAGTCCGAGGTTCTTGAAGGAGGGGTGCGGGGAGGAAAGCTTCTTTTAAGAAGTTTCCTCCCCGCAGTAAAATAATACATTACTTATTTGTTACCGGTATTGTGCTTTTTACACGGCTCATCGAAAAATCCGACCAGGTTGACCTCAAATCTGCCGTCGGCGTTCTTTTCGAACCCGATGGCGCGCAGGAGTCCTTCGTCGTCGCATTTTCCGTCAAAAAATGCTTTATGCACTCCGCAGAGATCGATGAAATTGAGTGTTCCGCGCCCCATAACGAAGAGCGCCTCGAAACTGTAAAAATCCTTTGAAGGGGCTATATCATAGATTATACCGCCGTCAGCGGTGAGTTTGAACTGACAAACGCCTGCGAGGACTCCGTCCGACTCCGCGGAGTAAGCGAGAAGGTCAGCGTTATATGTAACGCCGCATCGGAGGCATATCTCCTCCTGTTTTAGTTTTGACTGAATGGGGAGCACCTTAAGCATGATTATTGATTTCCTTTCCGCGTGACGGCTTATTTTCCGTCGGGGCGTTCGATTTTGAGGAATTTGAATTATCCGTGAGATATCTGATTTCGTGAGGCGTAAGCGGGCGCCATTTTCCGCGCGGAAGTGAGGACAGAGTCAGATTCCCGATTGCTGTGCGGGTGAGACGCAGGACCGTCAGCTCCTGTGATTCGCACATTTTACGTATCTGTCTGTTTCTTCCCTCGGAGAGCACAACCGAAAGCACGGTGTTATTTCCGCTCGTCTCGAGGACGGAGACTCTGGCGGGGAGGGTTTGGTATCCGTCGATGAGCATGGGCGCGTTCAGTGCGGCGAGCTTTTGAGCGGATAAAACCCCTCTGACCTTGACGCGGTAGGTTTTCTGTATTCCGTGGCGCGGGTGTGTGAGCTTGTTGGCAAGCTCTCCGTTGTTGGTAAGCAGTAACAATCCGTCGGAGTCCATGTCAAGACGACCTATCGGGTACACGCGCACGCCGACATCGTCGACAAGCTCGGCGACCGTGTGACGGCCTCTGTCATCGGACATGGTGGTAATGTACCCACGCGGTTTGTTGAGCATAACACATACCGTACCTGCGCCGCGCGGCGCTTCTACGATCTTGCCCTTATATTCTACCACATCGCCCTCGGGGTCAATTGTCATGCCTATCGTGGCGACTTTACCGTTTACTTTTACTTTACCGGCGAGAATCTCCTTTTCGGCGGCGCGCCGCGACATCAGGGCGCAGTCAGTGAAATATTTCTGAATTCTGATCTTTTCCATACAAGTCCTTGCCGCACGGTATTGCAAGCGGCGAATTTCAGGGGTGTTATTATTTGCGACCGGGTCTGAATCTGTTTTTATTTTGAAAACAGTCCGGAACGGCGCTGTTGCCGCGCGACGTCGAACGTACATACAAGCTCCGATTCGGCTATGCACTCGTCTCCACAGAAATATCTTACGCGGGCAAGCACGCTGCCTTCTGATACCGGTGCGAACGCAAAACGGCAGACTGACTCCACCACGGCAACCGGCTCCTCTCTGTCGCGCGGAAGCGTTGCATAGAGCGGGGAAGTATTGGAGAGCAGTACGCGTTCCTGTGTCCCGCCCGTAACGGGATAATAGCAGGTGAATCCACCCGCCTCGGCAAGCACTACCGACTCGTAGCGCGAGAATCCGTAATCGAGCATAAGTGTATGGTCGTTCCAGTCGTCGGGGGCATTCAGCGTGACTGCAATGAGCGTCAGACCCTCACGCTCGGCGGCGCTGACAAGACATCTTCCGCTTGTTTTGGTAAACCCGGTCTTGACTCCGATGGCACCGTCATACAGCCGTAACATCTTGTTGTGGTTGCTTACGACGCGCGTATTTCCTTCGATGGGAACTATCGTTTTCTTTTGCGTGGAGACTATTTTTCTGACTGTTTTGTCGGATAGCGCGGCAGAGGCAATGACGGCAAGCTCACGTGCGGTGGTGTAGTGCTCGTCGTTGTGCAGACCGTGCGGATTTGTAAAATGGGTGTCGTGCAGACCGAGCGTCTCGGCGCGCCTGTTCATCAGCTCACAGAAGCCGTCAATACTGCCGCCCACCTCAATGGCTATTGCCGCTGCCGCGTCGTTGGCAGAGGCAAGGAGCATTGCGTAAAGCAGGTCCTCGAGCGTCATGATCTCCCCCGCATAGAGATACACCGAGGAGCCCTCAATTCCCACCGCTTCCTGCGGAATTTTAACCTTTTTGTTTATATCGCAGTTCTCAACGGCGACAAGTGCGGTCATGATCTTTGTCGTACTTGCCATGGGCATTCTCTTGTCGGCGTTCTTCTCATAGAGCACCGCATTGTCGGAGGCGTCTGTAAGCACCGCGCTTTGCGCGGAGACCGAAAGATGAGCGTCCGTGGACTCGGATGGAAGCGAATATACCGACAGGCTAAACAACGCGCACATAAGCGCCGACAGGAAAATCGCCGCTGCTTTTTTCATTTGACTCTACCTCAAAAAAGATTTGCGGACAGAGGAATTTAACTGTCGCATCGGTTTATTATATGGGCAGAGTCGGGTGAAAAATGACAAAAAGCGGAGTTTCGACGAATTCTTCCGTCAGTGTGCCGTCATGTCATGTCAGACGACGGGCGTATCCTTGCGGAAAATATCCTTGATCTTCGCGATTATGTCGGGTGTCCTTTCCACGAGGTCGGCTATCTGGTCGACGGGGTCGGGCTTGCCCTTCATACCGACGTTCAGAAACTCCACCTCTCCGTCTTTGTCGACAACGAGGAAGCCGACGGGAGCAACCATCAGTCCCGTTCCGCCGCCACCGCCGAAATTCTGAGGCTTGGGCGCGGCATTTTTATCGTTGTAATCGACTCCGCCGGACGCGATCCCGACGGAAATTTTGGATATCGGAATGATCGTCGTACCGGAGTCGGTCAAGATCGGGTTGCCGACCACGGTGTTTGCGTCTACCATCGAGCGTATGTTTTCCAGCGATGATTTGATGATTTCAGGTATTTTGTTTTCATTTGCCATGGTGTTGCATCCTTTCATGCTTTATTTATGTTATTTTTCATTTTGTGCAATTTCGGTATGCCGTTCCTTTTCCGCTTTTTTAGCGTTTTGCGCGAGCTTTGATCTGATAAGGCGGAACAGCGCCGCGAAGGCAATGTCAAACACGTGCCATACGCGCAGAGAGAATGACAGCTTGATATCGGCGGAGGAGGTGTCCGAGAGGTAGTCGGCATTTATGCTTATCTGAGCCGTATCGAGTCCCCTCACGTTTTTGGAATC
>JBJDZF010000248.1:0-3316 GCA_051867855.1 Eubacteriales bacterium | reverse complement strand
CAAACGTAATGCATTTAGCGGATTCCCAATTGATAACGGCTTCACTAATAGATTGATCGGGAATCATCATATCTTCTAAGACTTTGAAGCAACTTTCGATATACTTCGTAATTCCGGGTACGCTCTCATATGAGGGATAGAAGTCCTTTTCAACTAAATCATATATGAGTTGGTGAACTGTTATATTGTCTTCATCTTTGAATTCATCATGCTCTATTGTAACCCAATTCTTAAATGCAAGATCATTCAAGACGTTTAGGTTATTGTCACCAGTGTATTGTCTGTATTTTTTCGTAGTAAGAGCAAGATCATTATGGTATCTGAGCAAATACAAATATTGAAGCACAGTCTTGTGTTCATCTGATAAGGCTGTAATATTAAACATTGCTCGAAGATAATCAAGGGAATTGGTCTTACGGGATTTACCGTCTTTTCTAATGCGGATATCCTCATTATCTTCATTAAAGCGTGCAAAGACATCATCCTCTATGGAGGATGCGAATTCTTCTATGCTGATATGAGAAGAAAGTATCTGCTTTGCAATCATCGGCACAATTATAGTAAGATTGCCGAACTTCTCTATAATGTCCTGAACGAGTTCTTCTTCATGATCTGTAATATCGCGACCGTACTCGTTTTTGAAAACCTGAATAAGAGCATCGGTAGGCAACGACTCAAGCTCGATAATCTCAAGCTTTTTAGAAGAAATATATTGCGAATAATCATTTCTTGTTGTGAAAAGCACGTTGAAATTAAGCGATAAAAGGTATTCTAATTCTTCGTCATCCTCAACGTCAAAGTTGTCAACGATAATTAGTGTTTTGCTATCTTTAAGTACGGATTTAAGAAGCTTTCTGTGTTCGTCGTTATTATCATTGGATTCATTGGAAATTTCCAGTGAATCGATAATCTGTTTCAGCCCATTGGAATATCTGCAAAACTTTACGCAATCGTATTTATTCCCGTAAAGCTCTGCGTATTTTGTTGCCAAAGCAGTTTTTCCAACACCGCCAAAGCCGTGCAAGAATACTGCTTTTGTACCATTATCAAACAGCTCATCTAATTTAAGCAAGTCGGCTTTTCTGCCAACAAAATTTATATCGCTGACAATGTAATCAGAAAGCAAATACGTCTTTTGTTCCGCTGCTTTGACTGCTTCTTCAAGCGCGGTGATTAATTCGTCCGCATTCTGATATCTGCGCTTAATGTTAGCAGAGAGAGTTTTCCGGAAAATCGTGCGAAGAAAACGCTTGATTTTAGGATTAACATTATCAAAAATTTCGCCATCAAAATCCCAATCGGCAAAGAGCCCTGTGTCTGCGGGAGTAATGTCTCTTTCAAATAGCTTTTGGAATAATACTGCGCCGATAGAATAAATGTCGGTTGCCGGGCAGAGTTTATTTATGTGTCCCTGCATTTGTTCGGGGGCAGCCCAGCCTTTAGAATAAGGAACGCATTTCACTTTACCGGACTTTATATCTTCAATTGATGTAACGGAATCTAAATCAAACAGCACAACAAGTTCTCTTGTTTCCGGAATCACAAGAAAGTTACCGGGTTTTATATCAAGGTGCAGATATCCGTTATTGTGATATTTTTGAACAACCTTTGAGAGAGCAAGGACAGTTTTGAGAATATCAGCAAGAGACCTTGATTTGTCTTTATCGAAAGTAGTGCCTTCGGTAATATCTGTAACGGAATATAAGGTTCCGTTCGCTTCAAAGAAGTCAAAAGCATGCGAAGTAGAATTGCGCAGTTTGGCAATATTCTGCATCGTCATCAGTTTTTCGTAAGCGGTTTTGAAGGAAGAGAGACTTTTTTGCCGCTCATTTTCGATTGCCCACGAAAGAATATTTCCGTCACGGATAATGTTGTCGGCATAAGGATAACATTCTTTCAGCAGAATAGAATGGCTCAGTCCTGCGTGATCGGTATAACGGGCAGAATAAACAATGCAGGTGGCGCCATCCCCAACGACAGAATCAATGATATATTCTAAATTGTCGATAACAATTCTGTCTCCGCATTTCAAAGCAACTCTTGCCATATTAGCGCACACTCCTTCCTTTTAACGATTTCACACCTTTCATCGGGCGTGTTCCGATTTTATATCTTGCTATATAATTGCGATCTTCCGTCCATTTTCGGATGGCATCACTCATATCGCGGTTGCTGACACGGCTGTTTTTATCGATCAGCCAATCGAGGAAGCTGCAAATTCCGCTTGGTGTATACAGCCCTGTTTCAACAGCAAAGGATAAAATATCCTGACGCTGTGTATTACTCAAATCTTCGTTTGCGTTGACATTGTAACCGATCTGATTCAAGACTGACTGCGGATTCAGTCCCTCTCCGTTGAATAATTCGTCACCGTTTTCGCGGTATGCCTTTTCTGTAATCTGACGGCAAAGCGGTAAACCGAGATTTCTCAAACGAAGATAATCTCGCTCCAAAATGAAATAGCAGTTACAGTGCTTACAGAAACCGGCAGATACGATTTCATTGGAAACTTCACCGTTATACTTCAACACCGAGATTAATGCTTGAATAGATTCAAGTTCATGATTTTTATTACATCTGAATATGTTACTGCGGACTACAAAATCCTCAAAGGATATGCCATATTGATTATCTTCCATACCGAGTTCGTTGCGTATCAGTTCAATCAATCGTTTACACTCATTTATATCAAGTGTAATCCCTTTACCACAGGCCGAAAAGCCTTCTGCCCATGGACGAATATCGTATTTGCCACCGTATCCCCAGTCAGTATAAGTGACTTGTTTCTCCATATTGCCGCTATATCCGAACGAGCCGAAATCAGCATATATTTTTGCTGTCGCCTTACCGCAAGGGATCGTGTATTTGGGTGCAGGTGATCTCTTATAATCGATTGCTTCAAGTAAAATACCAAGCAGATCTTCCAGTTCATCTTTGTCTACGGTTATCCCTTTGTAAGGCTCTCCGTCTTCACCCCAACGACGGATGTCGTATTTCTCATATCCGTTCCAGTTGATGAGATTGAATTCGGGTGCGCCGATGTAATCGGATAAACGACCGAATTCCCGTATGCGATTATACTTCACTTTTCCCATAGTGACCCTCCGATATGATTTCTATTGTGAGGAAATCATATCATGCCGGAATTCGCATCTGTAACTTTCGTTGACAGTTATTCTTCTGCGAGCACTTCGGCAAGTATGGCTCTCAAAGTATCAAGCGGCCTTTCTGCAAGCGAGCAGTAGAGAAACAGCCAATCGTAAGGGTTGCCGTAATAGATTGGCGACAGTCCGCTGTCGGTAAGGTAAACATTGAC
>JBJDZF010000247.1:0-3317 GCA_051867855.1 Eubacteriales bacterium | reverse complement strand
GACTTCTTTGCATTAAAATCTCATCAGCGTTCAAACCGCCCAAACCACGCTCACAACTGCATAGAAATGGCATATATTATTGAGGGAAACACAATGCATCGATTGGAGCATCAGGACGGTACTATCGAAAGCCAAATGCTCAACACAGGCAATTATTTCTTTCTTGACAAAACTGTAAGTCACTCATTCATTGATCCGTCACCCGGTTTCAATGTTCTGAACCTCCTTTTCTTACCCTCCCTTTTCGGCAATAATTTCTCCGATTCGGATTCACTTGCAAAAATACTCTCACATCATATTGTGGATTTTACTACCGAAACATTTAATATTCCGCTTGAAAACCGAATATATTATGACAGTGACGGTACGATCCTTCCATTGTTTGAAAAGGCATGGCGGACATATCGCTCAAGGGGTTTTGGTTGCCGTAGCCTTTTGCGTTGTTATATTCTTGAAATCCTTATAAACACGGGAAAAACAGTGTTGGAAGAAAGTGTTCTGCCACTTAAAAATAATACTGTAACTTACATCTGCGACTATTTGAACGCCCATTATGCGGAAAAGATCACACTTTCGGATATTTGCCGTGAGCAATATCTGAACACTTCCTTTGTCAGCCGTAAATTTAAGGAGGTAGTCGGAAAAAATTTTGAAGAGTATTTGCAGCAGATACGTGTTCAAAAAGCCTGCATTATGCTTATTGAAACCAATTCATCTATTGACACGATTGCAAGCAATGTCGGATATTCGGACAGTGGTTCGTTCCGTCTGATATTCAAACGCTTTATCGGAATTTCACCGTCTGATTTTCGCAAAATGAATACATAATTGAAATGCTCAAAATTTTCAGACGGTAAATCTCGACATAATTATAAAACGCAGGGCTGTTTCAAGCACGTTTTCGCTTGGCAACAGCCCTATCTTTTTTTCGTAGTATTAAAAACTTCAATAATACTACCGATAAAGGCCTGCGTGCATGAATATTAAACCAGTTTGTATATATGGCTCGACTGATCGCTGCTGTTTAGAGTAAAGATATTTTCCTATTTTCCCGCCGTGAGCATACTTCTGCCTTTGCCGCAAAGCTTTTCAAAGTCGCATTTGAAGGCATTAACTGCGCTGTCAACAGTGGGGTTATCAATAAGCTTCCAGAGAACCTCGGGCTGGACCGTTGCGGAATATACGCCCAGTTCCGCCATAGCCACTACTTGTGCCGCGTTCTTGAAGCTTGCCGAAAGAATTTTTGTTTCATAATTCCCAGCGTCCAGTATGTTCTGTATCTGCGAGACAACCTCAACGCCATCGTTGCCGATGTCGTAAATACGGTTGACATACGGAGCGATATAATCAGCTCCTGCCTGTGCCGCAAGATATGCCTGTGATGACATATAAACAGCAGTTGCGGTTACGCGCTTGCCACGGGCTTTAAGTGCCTTTATGACTTTTAAACCGACCTTTGTGACCGGTACTTTTATAAAGGTGTTATTTCCGAGTTCGGACGTTATTCTGTCAGCCTCAGAAAGCATCGTGTCATAATCCCCGGAAATGACCTGAACGTGCAGGTCAGCATCATTTCCGATAAATTCGCGTATCTCTTTGAGTACGGAATACGGCTCTCGTCCGGATTTTGCAAGTATAGACGGATTTGTCGTTACGCCGTCGCACGCAAGATACTCGTACGCTTCCTTTATCTGTGCGATGTCCGCTGAATCAACAATGAATTTCATTATTTTGTTTGTCTCCTTTAATAGGACAGTTCAGTATCAGATCTGTACTGTGATAGTTTTCATAGACAAAAGACTGATCCTCACACGGATTGAACTCACGGTCGAATGTCACAAGACTCTGTGCCACCGTCTCAACATCAATGCTTCCGTCCAATCCAGAGAGTGTAAGTATCGCACAGCCGAGGCAGGCAACGTCACGGCACTCAAGCGTGCGTATCTTCTTGCCTGTAATATCAGACTTCATCTGAAGCCATACGCGGCTGTTTGCTCCGCCTCCTATACTGCGTATCTCGCTTACATCGGCTTCGAGGTATTCAAGATATTCGCGCAGCATACAGGCTACAGCCTCCATTATACTTCTTGCGAAATGTGCCCCCGTGTGTTTAAGCTCTACACCGTAGAATACTCCGCGTATGTCGGGATTGTAAACCGGCATGGTTGAGCCGCACAAATACGGCAGCATAACCAGCCCATCACATCCTGCGGGTACTTTTTCTACCTGCTCATCAAGTTCTCGAAAACTCGTGTTCCCGCAGAAGTTGTTTCTGAACCATTCGAGCGCAATTCCTGCCGTAGGAGACCACATAAGCAGGCAGTACTTTCCTTTGGATATGTAATGGCAGGGGACTTTCAGTCCTTCGTGCCATTCGGGGATTGTATATGTCACAAGAGACACAGCCATTGTGGTTCCTGTCATCTCACTGACAATACCCGGACGAACCGAGCCTGCACCTATCATACCGGCTATCTGGTCAAGCGCGCCCGTAAAAACGGGAACGCCCTCAAATTCGCCAATCTTCTCTCCGCTTTCGTGGAGTTCGGGAAGCTGGTTTTCGGATATTCCTACAAAGTCGAGCATATCCGAAAACCATTCGCCGTTGCGTATGTCAAGATAAAGCGTTGATGACTGAAGGGAGCGTTCCGTGACGTAGTTTCCTGTGAGTCGGAACATCAACCAGTCTTCAAGAAGCAGAATTTTGTATGTTTTCCGAAATATTTCAGGCTCGTTTTCGCGGATCCACAACAGTTTGCCGGCGGGCAGAACCGCAGAGATTTCGGGTTGTCCCGTAACCTCGTAGACTCGTCTTGCTCCAAAGTGCTTTTCTATTCTTTCCGCCTGCGTCTTTGCTCTGTCGTCAAGCCAGACAATCGCCCGGCGCAGCGGCTTGCCGTCACTGTCACAGAGAATCATTGTCTCTCCCTGCGTGTCAATAGATATGGCAGACACGGTATATTCGGCGGATAACTCACGGTAAGCCTTCATAAGCAATGTGAAGTAGTCCTCTGCCTCAAACTCTACTGTGTTGTCAGTGGTTATAAGCTCATATGGAACAGAAAGGGATTTTTTCATTTCTCCGGCAGAGCTGAAAATGCAAGCCTTGAGTGAAGTTGTGCCGACGTCGGCACAAAAGACGTATGTTTCTTTCTGTGTCATCTTTCCTGCTGAAGCGTATAATGGGGGTCATATGCTTTTTCTTCGTCGGTGAACTTATGAAGCGTATTGATCGTCTCCCCGCCATTCCATTTTCTATCACCGACATCCTCTGTTGTTCCCATAACGGTTATATTAAGCTGTCTGTGTCTTGCCCT
>JBJDZF010000246.1:0-3323 GCA_051867855.1 Eubacteriales bacterium | reverse complement strand
CGTTTATGACAGCCTTTTTGCCCTTAAATCCGTCAAGCACGACGAAGTGATTGAAGTTCCAATGAACGATACAGGGAAATTTCCCGTGCTTTTTCAGATCCTCCGGCTCATACCGGTACCCTTTGGCGGTAAATCCATAACTTCTGGCGGCAACGAGAAGATTCTTCGCATTCGCACCGTCGCGCGATACGCCGCAGTCTACCCGTATCTGTTCGAGCGGTATCCATTTGCCGTAATAGGCGCAAATCATCGCCAGAGAAGCCGCACCGCACTCCAGTGCTTCCATCTGCATGACAACGGGTACTTTGGCTGCACCTTTTGTAAGCGGCATTTTGATTCTGTTGTTTCCCTTTTTCATACGCCGCCTCAGTTAAAAACAAAATACAATGGCGATACGCTGTCAATAACGATCTGTGCCTTATACGCACCGTCCGGCATATTCCCGTCTGTTTGCACGATGTATACCCATTCTCCCAAACTCAGGTCTCCCATGTGTCTTGCGTATTCACTGATTGTATCGGTAACCGCAACAGGCTGTGAGGCGACCGAAACAACGGTATAAGCATTGTCGCCTATGGATACACTCATGTTTTCCTTGACAGCCGATATATCACTCTCTTTGACATACAGGACCGTTTGTCCGTCTTGGCTTACCGCCGCAACCGTCAGCTTCGTTTCGAGTTTGCCGAAAACACCCCACACGCAAACGCCGACGAGAAGAATCACGATTGCCGCGAGTGCCATCCACACGCCGGGGTTGGTAACTTTTATGTAATCGTTCAACTGCTCCGGCGAGGACATTCTGTCAACGCTCTTTTTACGGAAAATCTGCTTGTTCATATCTCGTATTCCTTCTTAAATACATTATTATTTCATTGTATTACTCATTGTCATTCCATTGTCGGCTCTTTATATCCAAAGCCTTTTCCAATGACTCTTTTGTAAACGGTTCTTCTATGATCCCGGTGACCTCGTCAGACGTAAGGAAGGGGAAATCGTTCATCTCGCCTCTCGGTACTATAAGATATGACAACACTCCCGGATGTTCCTGCCTGACAAACCGGATCAACTCCACTCCGCCCATCCTTTTCATATTGACATCTGCAAACAGCATATCAAAGTTATTATTAAACGAATATTTTCCCGCCATAAGCGAGTCGGTCTCACGAATAATGTTGGCATTCGGAAGTATATCCGATAATCCGTTGCACAAATTCTCCAGCAAGCCCAAGTTGTTGCTGACTGCAAGTATGGTCATTTCCTCTCCTTTTGAATAAAAAATATCTATCATACAACTAATATATAACGCATTTTGTTGCCACACTCCAACTATTGATTATTATACAGAGAGAAGTGCAACAAAAGTGCAACACGTAAGCAGAAAAAAACAATTTTTGCTCGGTTTATTTATTGCACTTTTGTTGCACTTCTCTCTGTAAAACAGCTCCGAAAAGTTCTCTTTTTGAGTTATAATGAGTCCAAGTAATCAATCCAACTTTGGCGTAGCGGTTATCTTTGATTACCGTGGTGCAAATATTAAATGCGAATACAGCTATATTTTTTCGAAAACTATTGCAAATCGGATTTGATTGTGATATAATGAAATTATAAATGCAGTGATGAAGCAAGCAGAGATCTTCGATCGTGCGTCACAGAGAAAACCGCCGCGGCTGAAAGCGGTTATGCACACGGTCTTTTGCACTTCCCTTCGGAGCAGATTCCGTGAACTCCTTTTCGGATATTGTAGCGGAATACGGCAGGCAACCGTTACAGCGCCGTCAAAGTGTTGGCTTTGAAAGCCGGAATTTAGGTGGTACCGCGAGTGTTTTGCACCCGTCCTATTACGTGGGACGGGTCTTTATTTTTGCGTTTGCCGCTCTGTATTTTTATTAAAAATGTAAAATTTAATCCGGGAAAGGAACATTCACATGAAAGAAAAACTTCAATCAATCAGGAAAGAGGCTCTCGCGTCTGTCGCGTCATCCGAAGATTCGGCAAAGCTTGAAGAGATACGTGTCAGATATCTCGGTAAGAAGGGCGAGCTCACCTCCATTCTCCGCGGCATGGGAGCGCTATCGGGTGATGAGCGTCCCGTTGTCGGTCAGCTTGCAAATGAGATACGCTCGGACATTGAGAACGCAATCAGGGAAAAATCCGCGGAGCTTTCCGCAAAGTCGCTCGAGCTGAAGCTGAAAGCCGAAAAGGTCGATGTCACAGTGCCGGGTAAGGCTCCGCTTGTCGGACATTCCCATCCTCTCACCGCAGTTCAGCACGAGCTTGAGGACATTTTTATCGGCATGGGATACTCCATCGCGGAAGGACCCGAGGTTGAATACGATTACTACAATTTTGAGGCGCTCAATATCCCCAAAAATCACCCGGCGAGGGACACGCAGGACACATTCTATATAACCGAAAATATTCTGCTGCGTTCGCAGACATCCCCCGTACAGGTCAGAACAATGGAAAAGCAAAAGCCCCCGATAAGAGTCATTTCCCCGGGGCGCGTTTACAGATCCGATGCCGTGGACGGCACTCATTCCCCACTTTTCCATCAGTTCGAAGGACTTGTTGTGGACAAGGGAATCACCATGGGCGACCTCAAGGGTACGCTCGAGACCTTTGCCAAAATTCTTTTCGGAAGCGACACGAGACTGCGCTTCCGCCCCCACCACTTCCCCTTCACGGAGCCGTCCGCCGAGGTTGATGTCTCCTGCTTCGTCTGCGGCGGCAAAGGCTGCCGACTCTGCAAGGGTGAGGGATGGATAGAGATCCTCGGTGCCGGAATGGTACACCCGCACGTTCTCTCCAACTGCGGAATAGATCCCGAAGTATACAGCGGATTTGCATTCGGACTCGGTATTGAGCGTATCGCCATGACAAAATACGGCATTGACGATATGCGCCTGCTTTACGAGAACGATGTAAGATTCCTCGAACAGTTCTGATTTTCAAAGGAGAAAGAAAATGAATTTATCAAGAAATTGGCTCTCCGACTTCGTTGACGTAAACGATATAGACAACAAGACATACTGCGACAGAATGACCGACACCGGCTCCAAGGTCGAGGGGTACGAGGTGATCGGCGACGATATAGAAAACGTAGTGGTCGCGGAAATTCTCAAGATCAGACCCCATGAAAACAGCGACCATCTGCAGATATGCACGATGAATGTCGGCAAAAGCGAGCCTGTACAGATCGTCACGGGCGCGCAGAATATATTCGAGGGCGCAATAGTCCCCGCGGCACTTCCCGTTGCAAAGCTCCCGGGCGGTGTGGTCATCAAATCCGGCAAGCTCCGCGGAGTGGAGTCCAACGGTAT
>JBJDZF010000245.1:1945-3338 GCA_051867855.1 Eubacteriales bacterium | reverse complement strand
CGGAAGATATATTTTTCTTGTCCTTCAATCATCACGGTATATCTTATGCCTCTGCCACCGACTTTCGTTGAGGCTGCAGGGGTGATGTGAAGAATTCGGTCGATCATGTATGTTGCCCCGTCTTCCCATAGAAAACGGCGAGGCTTGACCGTTCCGTCCCGAAGCATGACAGCGTATACATCAACATAGACTTTTCTGTATTCTTGCATGTTCATATAACCTCCTATAAGGGTATTCCGGTCGGCATTATGATCTTGGGGGTTCCTTGTGCCGACATTTTGGGATTGTTCAGCAAACAGGCATTGCGGATAATGTTCTTTCCAAAACGGGAACGGAGTTCTTCCACTGCTTTATCAATCGCTTCTGACTTTGCGACTCGTTCTGCATCACAAAAGATATCAAGCTGATAAGGCGCATCAAGAGATGTCAGATTGATGGCGCGAACCGTAAGCGAGCGAATGGGATGCTTCCACTCATAACTTCGCATAAAAAGGGAGAAGGCTTCTTTTGCGATAGCGGAAGGACTCTGTGTAGGTACGGGGAGCCTACATTGCCATTGTTTCGTGTAAAGCTCATTATCTCTTACATATATAGCTATGCCTGTAGCTTTCTTGTGAAAGACATAGAGCTTGTGTCCTATGTCTTGGCAGAGTTCAAGGATGAAAGTCCATACCTCTGCCGGGTTTTCAAGATCCTGAATTGCCGTCATACCATGTCCTACGGATTTATCCGGTGCTTCAGTATCTCGTACTGTGACTTTCGAATCATCAAGACCGTTTGCAAACCGCCATATATCAACACCACACTTTCCGAACTTTCTTTGAAAGTACTCACACGGATACTGTGCAATCTGACCGATGGTCCGTATTCCTGATGATGCGAGTTTTCGTTCGGTAGCTCTCCCAACTCCAAGCATATCGGAAGCCGGAAGATCCCAAACAATGTTTTTGAAGTTGTCTTGCGGTATGACGGTAACTGCATCGGGTTTCTTCATATCACTTCCGAGTTTTGCGAAAATTTTATTGAAGGAAACACCTGCCGAGATCGTGAGACCGAGTTCAAACTTGATTCGCTCCCTTATCTCATTCGCAATCTTTTCTCCGTTTCCCATGATTCTCGTTGAACCTGTAACATCAAGCCAGCATTCGTCCATACCGAACGGTTCGACCTGATCTGTGTAGTGTTCGTAGATTTCACGAGCCGCTTTGGAGAACTTCATATATTCTTCGTAGTGAGGAGGAACGACAACGAGTCCGGGACACTTCTGTTTCGCTTGCCAGATTGCTTCGCCGGTGGACACACCATAACCTTTGGCTTTGTAATTCTTGGCAAGCACGATACCGTGCCTTTCTTCGACATCGCCACATACCGCTACGGGGAATGGCTTTAGTTT
>JBJDZF010000245.1:0-1845 GCA_051867855.1 Eubacteriales bacterium | reverse complement strand
GGACTGACTCAGGCTGAATTGGCAAAGAAAGCCGAAATGACATTAAGAACCGTACAGAATTACGAGGGAGGAACTCGCAAGCCCTTAAATATTGAAATGGTACAAAGACTGGCTGTGGCACTGAATACAACCACTGAGTATTTGACCGGTACATCAAGTGCAGTTGTTGAAGCCTACGAGAAAGGCGGAGCAAGATCTGCACGAGATGTTGACCAAATCGTATCCGAAGTAGCCGCACTGTTCGCAGGTGGAGAACTTTCCGATGAACAGAAGGAAGGCGTTATGGCTGCCCTGAATCGTGCTTATTGGGATGCAAAGGAAACCAACAAGAAATACACACCGAAGAAATATCGCAAGTAAAGTCCTGTTTAATGGATACATATTGTGCTACGATAATGGAAGAAGGAGGTGATTGTATTGGGGCAGGAACGATTTGAAGTTATTGGCGAACGACTCGTGCGCAGATTTCAAACAAGAGATCCATTTGAGATTGCACAAGGACTTGGAATCGTTGTCTATGACGACTGCGAAGGCTTTGGCGATCTGAAGGGTATGTACAGTGTCGTAAAAAAGCAGAGATCGATATTTTTAAACAAAAACTTGGACGACCGAACAGCTCGTATTGTCTGTGCGCATGAGATCGGACATGATCAGTTACACCGAGATATAGTGAAGCGAAATCGCTTCTTACAGGAGTTTCAGCTATACAATATGGCTTCTCGGAGAGAGTACGAAGCCAATATCGTTGGAGCTTCCATACTCTTGTCTGACGAGGAAATTCTCGACTATATATATCATTACCGGTTTGATTCAGAACAGATTGCAAGAGCAACACACACGGATATAAACTTGGTAGCTCTGAAGGTAGCCCATCTTATTGAGAAAGGTTACAAACTCAGAGCTTTGGAACATAATTCTAAATTTCTAAAAGGATAACGAAAGACCTGCGGTTTTTTGAATCGTAGGTCTTTTTCTTTGCTTATCGCGGTGCAAATATTGTGTTTCGAAGTTGAAAATTCCGTGGAAAAGAAAAAGGCATTGCCGTCCATGAAGGATAGCAATGCCATAGCGTTTATACAGTACAATGTTTTGCTCCGTTTATGTACTTCTCATAATCGACTCGGACGATATTCTTTTGACTTGAGCGCAATGCCATTCTGCTGGCAAATCCTAAATGGCAAAGCTTCTTGTCAGGCTGAACTGCAAGCACATCTGTCCACTCGATTTCGGTTGGCTTTTTATCGCCGATGGTGAAACCTTCCCATTCTGCTTGGGCGAGAAATTGACGGCAGAGAGCTTGATTGTTGAAAAGAACATAGATGTGCTTTTCGGGGTTGATGAGATTTGTGATGGTACGCATTTTTTCTGTACACTCCTTATCTGTTTTTTCCTATTAGAGTGCAAAAAAGCAATCCCATCGTCACGACAGGATTGCTTGATTACTCATATCACCCCATCGTTCAAGCTTTAGCACCTTGCCTTTCGGTAGGTTGCTGTGCGATCATAGGGCTTGTCCCTCACGCACTCTTTATAGGTGTATTTTATTATATAAGATTTGGTGGTGTAAGTCAATTACAAATCCATTCCTGCGGCGATAGCTTCGCCACCATAAGCTCCGATCTGTCCCTGAGTTCCGCACCATTCGCAAGTGAAAACTCCGTTCTTGACAACCGTGCAGCCCAAATGACCGCAAGAGCAGACAGTAAGTTGAGTTCCACCGCAAAACGGACAACCGGGATAATCATGAGCAAACTGAATGTTGCCCTTGACGGTTGTTTTGTCATAACCTTCACGTTTCGCTGAAGATTCTTTGATCGGAAACGCCCAAGTTACGAGCCAATTATC
>JBJDZF010000244.1:0-3363 GCA_051867855.1 Eubacteriales bacterium | reverse complement strand
GTGGCAGCATTTGTTATTGAAGTAGTGAAGTCTTCTATTTTTTGGTCCTTTTTCATGATCTTGCCTTCCCTATCATATATAAGTATGTTATTAGCCAGGGGACTTTGCAGATCATATTTAAGGTAAGTTTCTGCCTGTTTCTCGGTGAAATCATCAGATCGTGACTCAAATACAATGGCGGAAAGATAGGAGTTGAGTTTGGCATCATTCATAATATCGCCATAGTTTTTTAAATCTACTGTCTGATCATAATAATATATCAGCGCTGCCTTTGATTGTGCCGCCCATGTAACTGTATAAGGGTCATCAACCGTATCGCTGGTTCTCACGAAAGTATCGCTTGCAAGAGCATCGGAGAATTTTTTAGTGCAGAAAGCCATGGAGGAAACGGGATACAGTTTGGAATTTATATAATCACGAATGGTCGATGATCTGTCTGTCAGAATATTCGCCTTTGTGTTCGTAGGAGCGATTTTATTGGCGGAAAGGGGTTGGATACTCTGGATAAAATCATGCGCCATATTGAAAAAACCATTCATTTTTGTGATCTGTCCCACCACTTCGTTATAGTCTGTGGGATTGGGTCGGATAATCGGCTCACGTTCAATCGCTTCAAGTGCTCTCAGGCTGAACAACTCGAGCTTTTCCTTTTTCCCCAGAGTGTAATTGAGATATGCTTCCCTGGTTTTGTCGTTATCCTGAAGGTTCTTGCTCTGCATAAACTTGTCATAGTCCATGGTGGCAAATTCTTTGATGAAATATTCGCCCACTTCCTGGCGGCGTTCTTTTCCTTTAAGTGAAGTGTCGGTCATCTCATCATATGTATAACCCATTGTCATACCGTAAAGGATAGCCATGTTTACCCGTGAACCTTGCCTGTCCATTGTACTAACGATATCAGTGGAGCCCGGAACATTTTTTTTCGCTTCCGCTCTCTCAGCCTCGTTTTTCTTATCGTATTCGTTATAGTCGATGAAAGAAAAGGCGCTATCCACTTTTTTCTGAAGTCTTTGTTCTTTTGACATTTCATTGTCGTTAATGTTGTCGAAGGAAAAGTTAAACTCATCGTTCATATCGCCATTGGGATATTTATCGAAAACATCACCGAAGAACTCTTTGTCAAACACATTCAGGTTCCTTGCATTACGGTCAATGTTTACCTTCAGCTTTGTTGACAGCTCATCTCTCTTTGCCTCAGAGAGCAAATTGACGGCTTCCTGCGGGAACAAGCCCTGGCTTTTCTTATCGGGATCAAAATAGCTGAGATAATCTCTTGGTTCTTCGTTTGCCTTTTGAATCTTCTCCTTGATCGTGGGCTTGACCGAAAAGCCAAAAAATTTCTTGATCCATTCCCAGATAGAGCGTTTTTGGGGTTGATCGGTTTTCATTTCAAGGTTTGTTTTTACGGGATACAACTTCCCCTTTTTCAGACCGCCCTTTCCGTCGGGAACAAACTTGAATGCGTCGATTTTTGACCCGTTCAGCGCCTTTGCCAAAACATTACACTTCTGTCTTGCTCTTGTGAGTGTATCTTGCTTGTCATAAGAAGCTCCATATTCTGTAACTTTAAACCAGTCCAGAGGCTTTCCGTCCACCATAAGTCCCATTGCAGGGTCGATTCCCGCGCGGCGGAGTTTTTTATACTCATCGTCGGTGTAAAGACCTCTCAGCATAGAATCAATGTTTGCTTCGCCCCATTCCGTTTCGGTATTGTCGAGCGAATTGTTCTTCTGCTTTTCGATGAATTCATCGGCAGAAAGGGTAACTATCGGATTGTTTTCAAGAGACAGGTCAAGGTGGTCTACTTTAACCGAGATATCCATATTTGCAAAGTCATTGTTGCTGTTAAAATCGGATATTCTTTGAGAATACTCCTGCTTTCCGGCTTTGTCCATCTTCTTGCATGCTGACGCCAACGCTTTAAAATCACGCTTGTCGCGTTCGTCGCTTGCATTATACTTGCTGTTCTTTTTTTTGAGGCCGGCGTCACTTATCCTTACAGCCTCAGCATTTACCTTTTCAAGTATCTGCTTGTTTGCCACAGTAGGGGTTATAACCTTTCCGGTATTGCCAAGCATAGCTTTTCTGTCCGTGAACGATTTTGCAAAAACGGAAACCAGCCGGAGCTGTTCCATAGAAGGCAGGTCGTCAAAGTCACAGGAGCTTATATCAGCGTGTTCTCCGTTCACCTGCTTTCCCGATATATTTCTGCTTACTTCACGCTCCCTTGCCCGTATCTGTTCGAATACATCTTTGGAAATTATGTAATCTTCCTGCACATAAGACATAGCATTATAGCATACAGTAAAGAGATTATCTTCAACAGCTCTGTTGAACGTTGGATCTGAAATATTCCTTACCGCCATAGCCATAGTTTTATTGACGGGATCATCACTTAATTTAATGAAGTCATCCAGGCGGTTCTGAAGCTCAAAAATATCATGGAGATTTGTTGTACGTCCGGCAAGGTCTTTGCTGAAGGTCCTCATATTAAGAAAACCGATGCTCTTGTTGGCATCGTAACGGCTCTGGATCTGTTCGTTCCAGCCATTCTTGTCAAGATTCATGGCAGCTCCCAGACCTGCATTGAGCGCTATTCCCAAATACTCATCAAGCGTTGTGATGACCGGTCTTTTGTCGTCGGGATTTTTCGGATCAACGGGGTAATTCTTATCAGTCGGGTATATCATAGGGGAATCCTCCTTATTCTTTTTTGTATTTATACAGAAAAAAATAACAAACGTAACAAATAAACGGGATTATTCCCCCCAAAAAATGGTTTGCATCGGCATTTAACAATGGTTTTTTGCCTGCTTTCAGCAACGCTTACTTCTCGGGGAAACGCTTCTAAACAACGCCCTCACGAATGTCGTTGTAAGCCATATTCGCGTAGTAATTGCTTGTCGTTGACTTTGAGTTGTAGAGCGTTGTTATGAGATACGAGCGCATATTCCTGATACGACCTGCATTGTTCCGCAAAGCGTGCAGAACATAGTCGATCTCTTCGTCGGTGATCTTCAGAAAACAGCTCTTTATGACCTCGTGCGGCACTGCTTCGCCGTTTACGCGGATAGTCGGCGAGCTTGAGCACACCACGTCCGTCATGATCGAAACCAGCTCGTCAACCTGCTGACGGTCGGTGAAATTATTCGCGTATTTATCTTCATAGCAGATATTCCCGCGTATAATCTCGCTGTATAACTCCCATTCAGAAATCAATTGGGTTTCGTCACTCGCTCCTATCCTTTCCTCGCGCGTCAGCGCGGGAGTGAATGAGTGAATTGATTGGTCTGTATTTAATATATTTTTATTTAATTTTTCAATTGTGTCCGCTTGCGTGTTATCCGCTGACGGAGTAACCGC
>JBJDZF010000243.1:0-3379 GCA_051867855.1 Eubacteriales bacterium | reverse complement strand
TGAAGGTCATTATCGAGACCTCTCTGCTTTCCGATGAGGAAAAGATCAGAATGTGCGACATCGTTTCCCGTTCGGGTGCGGATTATATTAAAACCTCAACCGGATTTGCCGGTGGCGGGGCGACCGCGTATGATATAAAGCTCATGGCGGCAAATGTCGCGCCCGGATTGAAAATAAAAGCGTCAGGCGGAATAAAATCTTTTGAGGACGCAGAGATGTTTTTGAAGCTCGGCGCGGATAGACTCGGCACAAGCAGACTTGTAAAAGAACTGATATGATGCCGATCATGATTGAACCGTAATAAAAAATGGCGGAGGCTCTTTACCGAAAGGTATTTAGCCTCCGCCGGCTTTTTTGTACATCGTAATACAATTTTTATACAAATTATCCATTGCTTTCATGAGATGCTTTTGTTCAATAATCCGAATTGTTGAAATTTCAGGAAAAGCATTGACAAATTTAAGATTGCGACATATAATATAATACGGTTAGCGGTGGCTAACTAATTGATTTGTCCATTGGTTAGCAAACGCTAACTTTACGTGTGAGAATAAATTATATTATTTCGGAGGGCAGGTATGATGCCATTGGTTTTTGCTTCTGTCGGGGAAGAAAGTATCATAAAAAAGGTAGGCGGCAATCAGGAGGTAAAAAAGCATTTGGAGGATCTCGGATTTGTCGTCGGGGGGCGAGTTACGGTGCTCAATTCCATTGCGGGTAACATTATTGTCAATGTAAAAGATACACGTGTTGCCGTGAGCCGTGAAATGGCTCGCAATATCATGGTCTGATATGCCGGATGCATTTAAACAATTCAATAAAGGGGGGAAGGTATCGATGAAAACACTCAGGGACATGGGAGTAGGGCAGAGCGCTACGGTAAAAAAGCTTCACGGTGAGGGCGCCGTCAAGCGGAGGATTATGGACATGGGGATTACAAAGGGCGTCGGTGTGACTATCCGCAAGGTAGCGCCGCTGGGAGACCCGATTGAAGTCACGGTCCGCGGTTATGAGCTTTCCATCCGCAAAGCAGACGCGGATACCATCGAAATTGAATAAAGAAACATATCGGGGGGAGAATAAAACCCCCGAATTATCCGGGCATCGGTTAGCCGATGCTAACTGAAAGGAAGGGAAATAACATATGGACATCAGAATTGCTCTTGCGGGAAATCCGAACTGCGGTAAAACAACATTATTCAATGCCCTGACGGGCTCCAATCAGTTTGTGGGAAACTGGCCGGGCGTTACGGTTGAGAAAAAAGAAGGGAAGCTTAAGAAGCACGAGGGTGTGATCATTACCGATCTTCCCGGAATCTATTCTTTGTCTCCGTATACGCTGGAGGAAGTGGTGGCGAGAAATTATCTTATTGGCGAGCGCCCCGACGCGATACTGAACATCATCGACGGAACAAACCTCGAGCGCAACCTGTATCTTACAACGCAGCTGACCGAGCTTGGAATACCTGTTGTTGTCGCCATCAACATGATGGATGTCGTAAAGAAAAACGGGGACAAAATAAATATCGCAGAGCTATCAAGAGAGCTTGGATGCAAGGTACTTGAAATATCCGCGCTTAAGGGTGACGGAATCTCGGAGGCGGCACAAGCGGCGATAGATGCGGCAAAGAACACAAAAACCATCCCGATGCACACTTTTTCCGGCACGGTGGAGCACGCACTTGCGCATATTGAAGAGGCAGCCGTACATAATTTGCCGGAGGAACAGCAACGCTGGTATGCCGTAAAAATTTTTGAGCGCGATGTTAAGGTGCTCGAAAAGCTGAATCTGGATGAGGGTACGCTTGAGCACATCGAAGCGGACATAAAAGCGGTTGAAGCGGAAATGGATGACGATGCGGAATCCATAATAACCAACGAGCGTTATGTTTATATCGGACAGATCATTAAGGGATGCTATAAAAAGAAGTCCGCAGGGAAGCTTTCAACATCCGATAAAATCGATAAGGTAGTGACTAACCGCTGGGCGGCGCTCCCGATTTTTGCCGCAGTAATGTTCGTTGTCTACTTCATTTCCGTAACAACGGTGGGAACATGGGCGACAGACTGGGCAAACGACGGCGTGTTCGGCGACGGCTGGCATCTTTTCGGAATCGGCTCCGGAGCCTATGAGGCGGCAGACGGAGATTATACCTCCGCGATGCAGGCAGTTCAAGCTTTTACTGACTTGGATACGGAGGCGGAGGATTTTAACCCCGACGCGGCGCTTGAGGAGCTGAAGTCGTTTATACCCGATTCCGATACCGCCACGGTTGAGGTGGAGGACGAGGAGACGCTGGCGGTGGGAACGATGACGGCATATTACGCTTCCGTTCCCGATGGCGCGGACGAGGATACAACGGTCCGGATGAGCTATGTTGACGCACTTGAGTATCTTGAAGAAAACGGCTTTGACGCTCCCGAACCGTCGGAGTTCGGAATATGGGTCCCGGGTGTGCCTGTGCTTCTCGGAAAAGGGCTTGAGGCCGCAGGATGTGCCGACTGGCTTGAGGGACTTATTCTGGACGGTATCGTGTCGGGACTCGGCGCGGTACTTGGATTTGTTCCGCAGATGCTGGTGCTGTTTATTTTCCTTGCGTTTCTTGAGGCGTGCGGTTATATGTCACGTATTGCATTCGTGCTCGACCGTATTTTCCGTAAATTCGGACTCTCGGGTAAATCCTTTATTCCGATGCTGATCGGTACCGGATGCGGCGTGCCGGGAATCATGGCGTCCAGAACCATTGAAAATGAGCGCGATCGCCGCATGACCATCATTACGACCACATTTATCCCATGCGGTGCCAAGCTGCCGTTTATCGCGATGATTGCGGGAGCTGTCTTCGGGGGCGCTTGGTGGGTTGCCCCGAGTGCTTATTTTATCGGCATGGCGGCGATCATTGTTTCAGGAATCATGCTCAAAAAAACGAGAATGTTCTCCGGGGATCCTGCCCCCTTTGTTATGGAGCTTCCGGCATATCATCTGCCTACGGTCGGCAACGTGCTCCGCTCAATGTGGGAGAGAGGCTGGTCGTTCATCAAAAAGGCGGGCACCATTATTCTTCTCTCCACGATAGTGGTGTGGTTCACAACATATTTCGGATTTGTTGACGGCACTTTCCGTATGCTTTCGGACGAAGAGGTGCAGTACAGTATTCTCGCCGCAGTCGGTGGGGCGCTCGCATGGATATTCAAGCCTCTCGGATTTGGAACGTGGCAGGCAACGGTTGCGTCTGTTACGGGTCTTGTTGCAAAGGAAAATATCGTCGGTACACTCGGGATCCTTTACGGAGGCGGTTCCGGAACGGTCTATCAGAACATTGCCTCGGTGTTTACATCGGTCAGCGGATTTGCTTGTCTTACTTTCAATCTGCTCTTT
>JBJDZF010000242.1:0-3390 GCA_051867855.1 Eubacteriales bacterium | reverse complement strand
CCTACCGCCTTTGCCGTCTCCGGATGGGCGGCAAGCCCCGGGTCCTCGGCAAGTAGCTCCGCTGCGTCCGCGAAGGCGCTCTTAAGGAGTCCCGTGTCATCGCAAAGCTCTGCGAGCCGGAATTTTACTCCCCCGCTCTGACGTATTCCCTCACGTGCGTTGCTGCGCAGAAAATCTCCCGGTCCACGCATGGCAAGATCTCTCTCGGCTATTTCGTAACCGTCGTAAACGGTTTTCATTATATTCAGGCGCTCGGCTGCCCTGCTGTCCCCTCCGACGCTATCCGACACAAGCACGCAGTATGACTTTCTCTTGCCTCTTCCCACTCTGCCGCGCAGCTGGTGAAGCTGCGACAGTCCGAATCTCTCGGCGTTTTCCACTATCATCAGCGACGCATTCGGAACATTTACGCCGACCTCTATGACCGTTGTGGAAACAAGTATGCCTATATTTCCCGCGGCAAAATCGAGCATGATCCTGTCCTTTTCGGACGCCTTCATTCCGCCGTGAATGAACTCTACACAATAGTCCGGAAATTTCTCTTTAAGCTCTTCGGCAAAAGGGATCGCCGCTTTGAGCGCGGGACGCTCCCTTGTGACGCTTCCGTCGGCTCCGATATCTCCGAGCGATATTTCCCCGCTCTCCGTCGTCTCCTCCACTGCCGGGCATACAATATAGACCTGCCCGCCCTCGGAGAGTTGCTTAACGATAAAAGCTTCAAGGCGCGCGCGATAGCTCCCATCCACAACAAAGGTGTCCACCCTCTGCCTGCCGGGCGGCATTTCGTCTATCCTTGAAATGTCGAGATCCCCGTAAACAGCGAGGGCGAGTGAGCGCGGTATCGGGGTAGCGCTCATTACGAGCATATGGGAGGATTCGTTTTTTCGGGACAGCTCTGCTCTCTGCATCACCCCGAACCGATGCTGTTCATCGGTAACGACAAGGCAGGGGGCGGCAAACGAAACCTTCTCGGAAAGCAGTGCGTGCGTACCGATAACGACATCGATGCGTCTTTCGGGTCCCTCTTCTGCCAGACCCGCATATATTCTCTTCTTCTCCGCAGGTGTGACGGAGCCCGTAAGCAGGGCGCATTTTATCCCGAGTGCCGAAAACAGTCCGGAAATATCGGCAAAATGCTGCGCGGCAAGTATCTCCGTCGGCGCCATCAGTGCCGCCTGTCTGCCGTTCCTGACGGCAAGATACATCGCGGCGGCGGCGCATACTGTCTTTCCGCACCCGACGTCTCCGACGACCATACGGCTCATGGCAACCTCCGAGGTCATGTCGGAAAATATTTCGTCTATCACCCTTTTCTGCGCCCCCGTGAGTCCGAACGGCAAAAGTCCGAGAAGCGGCGAAAGGTCTGCCGGCTTGCACCTGTACGCACTCCTGCCCCTGTTTTTTCTGCCTTCAAGCGAAATTCCGAGTGCAAAGGTGAAAAATTCGTCGTATATAAGACGTCTTTTGGCGGCGCCGAGAGACGCATAATCCGTTGGAAAATGTATATTTTTGAGCGCAAACGAACGCGTGCAAAGACCGTTTTTACGTCTGATCTTTTCCGGAAGCAGTTCATCGTTCTCCGACGATGCGGAAACGGCAGACACCGCGCTCTCCATATCCTTTGCTATCTGCTTACGTGTAAGTCCCTCCGTGAGCGCGTAAACCGGGCAGAGCGGCGGCAGAGCGGCACCGCCGTCGTCGCCTGTTTTCTCATATGCCGGCGACGACATAAAATATCTCTCGCCCTGCTTCTCGACAACGCCGTAAAACCTGAACTCCGTTCCCGGCTCGAAAACACTCCTGAGATAATTCTGATTGAAGTACGTTATCTCACAGCTTCCGCTGTCGTCATAGGCACGAAATCGCAATATCGTCATACCGCGTCTTATCATGCGCACCTTCGGCTCCGTGGCAACAGTGAGAATAAAGGAATTTTTAACCCCGATCTCGCTCTGTGCGAGCAGCCGTATGTTTCCGCGGTCCTCGTAGGTTCTCGGATAATGCTCAATAAGGTCAGAAACGGTATATATGCCCATCCGCGCATATGCCTTCGCTCTCACCTTTCCTACCCCATGCAGAGTCTCTATCCCGTCACCGATATTCAATATTTCTCACTTCCCTTCAGCCGTATGTTATAATTATAAACTCTGCGCGTCAAACTGTCAAGAATATTGCCAAACCTCACGCCATACGTTCCGAACACTACCCACGGATTTGTGACAGTAAGGTTATTGCAAAAATAATCCTGCACAACACTTTTTTGTATTGACATTTAACAAAAAGTGAGTTATAATACTTTGTAATCAGATAATTTTGGAGGTTTCTCAATGAAGAAAATTCTGGCAATTCTCCTCGCACTCATGACACTCCTCTCGTTTGCCGCGTGCAAGAAGGATGAAGCTGATGAGTCCGGCAAGGAAAGCAACGTCGAGGCGGCAGGCAAGGACATTTTTTCAAATAACGACGGAATTGACAATTTTACATACGATATAAACGAGCACGGTTTTTACGAGATAACCGGTTACAGTACTTCCTCCGATGAGATGCACGAAATTACGATCCCCTCGGAGATCAATGACATCGCCGTCACCGGAATCGGCGAGGAAGCGTTCAAGGCGTGCAACACCATGTCGGCGGTCAAGATTCCGGATTCCGTTACTTATATCGGAGATCTTGCCTTTTACGGCTGCTCGATACTCCCTGAGGTTACTGTACCGGATACCGTTACATCCATAGGCAAGGGCGCTTTCGAAAACTGCACCGCTCTGACTAAGGTCGTGCTTCCGTCCACGCTCGCCGTAATTTCGGAATGCCTCTTCTACAACTGCGGCGCGCTGAAAGATGTTGCGATTCCGGCATCGGTCAAGTCGATCGGCGAGGGTGCTTTCTACGGCTGTACCTCCCTTGAGGAGATCGTTATCCCGACAGGAACGGAGTCTATCGGAAGATGCGCTTTCTACGGCTGTGAAAAGCTTGTAAAGGTCACTGTTCCCGCCTCCGTCACCGAGATCGGCGAAGCTGTGTTCGCTGCAGGTAAAAATATGGAGATACACGGCGCAACAGGCTCCGCAATCGAAACATACTTTAATACCTATTATACGAATGCCAATTACTCAACTTACTCTTTCATAGCAGAGTAATGATAAATAAAACTTATGCGGGGGAAACTTTTCAAGAGAAAAGTTTCGCCAGCCCCCGCACCCCTTTCAAAAGCTTTTAAACCTGTTATAGCTTATCCAAGTCCGAAGTTCTTGAAAGAGGGGTGCCCCCGAACCCACCATTGCATAGGAAAATGGTATCTCGTAGGGCGGGGGCTTGCTCCCGCCGCTTCGTTGACAAAAACTATATTTCATTTCACAGGGGCGACCATCGGTCGTCCGTTTTTGATTT
>JBJDZF010000241.1:0-3396 GCA_051867855.1 Eubacteriales bacterium | reverse complement strand
ATTATCGAGGATACCTTGAACCTCAAGGACGTGCGCGTCTTTGATTATGTTGATGACGGTAGCGGAAAACCGAAACCTGTTTTGAATAAGCATGAGACAACAATCGCACAAGGCAAACAAGAGGAAATCAAGAGAGCCTTTGAGGATTGGGTATGGCAAGACCCGGAACGGCGTGAGGAGCTTTGCAAGCTCTATAACGAGAAATTCAATTCCATCCGACCGCGTGAGTATGACGGAAGTCACATCAAGTATTACGGAATGAACCCCGAAATCCAGCTCCGCAAGCATCAAACCGATGCGGTAGCGAGAATTATGTACGGTGGAAATACGCTCCTTGCACACGTCGTGGGGGCAGGAAAGACCTTTACAATGGTCGCGGCGGCGCAGGAAATGAAGCGTCTCGGGCTGTGTCATAAGTCGATGTTTGTTGTTCCCAATCACCTTATAGAGCAATGGGCAAGCGAGTATCTCCAACTCTATCCTTCGGCAAATATTTTGGTTGCCACAAAAAAGGATTTTGAGACAAAGAACCGCAAAAAGTTCTGTGCACGAATTGCAACAGGTGATTATGATGCAGTCATTATCGGGCACAGCCAGTTTGAAAAGATACCCGTTTCCATTGAACGACAGCAGAGAACTCTTGAAGCAGAGATCGAAGAACTGACAAACAGTATCGCAGAACTGAGGTATCAGCGAGGCGAGCGAGTGACGGTAAAACAGCTTGAGAAAAGCAAGAAGTCACTTGAAACAAAACTCAAGAAGCTCAATGACCAAAGCCGAAAGGACGATGTTGTGAACTTTGAGGAGCTTGGTATCGACCGCTTGTTTGTTGATGAAGCTCACTTTTACAAGAATTTATTTTCCTACACCAAGATGAGAAATGTGGCAGGAATCGCACAGACCGAAGCACAAAAATCCTCAGATCTGTATATGAAGTGCCGCTATCTTGACGAGGTAACAGGTGGTAAGGGTGTCATCTTTGCAACGGGTACGCCTATTTCGAACTCCATGGTCGAGCTTTATACCATGCAGAGATATTTGCAGTATGACGAGCTGAAATACCGTGGACTGTCCGCTTTCGACTCCTGGGCATCGACCTTCGGAGAGACAGTTACGGCTATCGAACTTGCCCCCGATGGATCGGGCTACCGAGCCAAAACGAGATTTGCGAAGTTCTATAACATCCCCGAACTGATGGCGATGTTCAAGCAGGTTGCCGATGTACAAACTGCGGATATGCTGAACCTTCCGGTGCCGAAAGCCAACTACCAAATCGTCAAGGTTGCCGCAACCGAGACGCAAAAGAAAATGGTAGAGTCTTTTGCCGAAAGAGCAGAGAAAATCCACAATAAGATGGTTTCATCCAATGTGGATAACATGCTTATGGTAACGAGCGACGGACGAAAAGCGGCACTTGATCAGCGACTGATAAACCCCATGCTTCCCGACGAAGAAGGAAGCAAGGTAAACGCTTGTGTAAGGAACGTTTTCGATACTTGGGAACAGAACAAGGATAAGCGTTTGACACAGATGGTGTTCTGTGATCTCTCCACGCCAAAAGGCGATGGAAAGTTCAATGTCTATGATGACATGAGGGATAAGCTTGTGGCTATGGGTATCCCACGTGAGGAAATTGCCTTTATTCACACAGCCGATACCGATGCCAAAAAGAAAGAGCTTTTCGCAAAGGTCAGGGCGGGACAAGTGCGAATACTCATGGGTTCGACATTCAAAATGGGAGCCGGCACGAATGTCCAAAAGCTGCTCAAACGATTGCACGACCTTGACTGTCCGTGGCGACCGAGCGACCTTGAGCAGAGAGCCGGGCGTATCGTAAGACAAGGTAATACGAACGAAGAAGTGGATATCTCCCGATATATTACCGAGGGCACATTCGATGCGTATATGTATCAGCTCCTTGAGTCAAAGCAGAAGTTTATCTCTCAAATCATGACCTCAAAATCTCCTGTGCGAAGCGCGGAGGATGTCGATGAAACGGCGTTGTCTTATGCAGAGATAAAGGCTCTTGCAAGTGGAAATCCAAAGATCATAGAGAAGATGCAGCTTGACGCGGATGTGGCAAAGCTCAGACTTCAGCGGGCAGATCACAACTCGCAGAAATTTAAGCTGGAAGACAGACTGCTCAAGCATTTTCCTCGTGATATAAAGGACGTAGAGGCTCGTATTTCCGGCTTGGAAGCCGATATAGAAACGGCGAAAGCAAATACCCACCGGGATGAGAAAGGCTTCTCAGGGGTTAAAATTATGGGCACAGACTTCACCGAAAAGGCAGAAGCAGGTAGACAAATACTTGAGATTTGCAAACGTATTTCTAACCCCGAACCTCGTCCTCTCGGTGAGTATCGAGGATTCAAAACCGAGATTGGTTTTGATACGATGCAGAAGCAATATTT
Source organism: Eubacteriales bacterium (assembly GCA_051867855.1). Taxonomy (GTDB): domain Bacteria; phylum Bacillota; class Clostridia; order Oscillospirales; family CAG-272; genus HGM12713. The sequence goes on along the minus strand of JBJDZF010000241.1, from coordinate 982 downwards.
CATTGTTCTTGTCGGAAAGCTTCGACATACGGTACTGCTCGGCGACGATGCAAACGGTATATTTACCCGTCTGGATAACAAGATTGAGGGAATGGAATTGCGACTCCGGAATTGCCGTGAGGAACTTCAAAATCTGCACGAACAAGTGGAGAATGCCAAAGCAGAATTGCTCAAACCTTTCCCTCGTGAAGCAGAGCTGAACGAGAAGCAGGCAAGGCTTGATATCCTCAATTCCGAACTCAATATGGACAAGAAAGAAAATGAGTTGGCAGACGAAGCACCCGAACCGAATGGAGAATCCGGCAAGGCAAATCTGCCTTCCGAGTGCGAAGTTGACGAGAAAATTGAGGACAGGAATAACTCCGACCGTGATGAACGGTAAAACAAAAGCAGGACGGTGAGAACCGTCCTGCGGATACATAACATAAGAGGCATACAAGTGATTTGATTTTCACGATAATCTCAATAGCCGTACATTTTCCGCTATTACAAGAGCTTCCCGAAATACTGCAAGCGGCTATGCCGAAGGTTATGTCTGCCAAGGTTTCAAGCACGATTTCGTAGGTTTCGTTTTATAAGTGTATCATTCATGATTTTGGTTGATGATAGCGCCATTTTCATCGATAAACCGCTCATACCACCCGGCGTTGTCAAATACATAGGGCGTATCCTCGCTTTTCCAAATGCTTTCCGGCATCCCAATCAGAAGCACGCTCAATACTACCAGCGTTTCCACACCACCAATAACATCCCTTGTTTTGACCTTCATTTTGACAAAATACACGGTGTAGGCAATATCCAGCGGAAACCAACATATAATGGCAGTCAGCAGTCCGGGACCATAGAAGGGAGAATACAATCCGCTTTCAAACAGCAGTGTACGAGATGCTGATGCTCCCATCATATGGATGACAAGCTCCGCATAACCGAATAGCATAACGGCGAAACTCATTTTCCGCTCATACTTATTCGTCTGCACCAG